>CAYOHT010000078.1:2669-8759 GCA_964403815.1 uncultured Cocleimonas sp. | reverse complement strand
ATTAAAACAACTCTAAAATCGTGAGTCATTGCTGCCATCATTTTTTGAAAGCTTGCCGCACTTGCTTCATCACGTGAGGTAAACTCGCCGCCTGCTAACTTGGTCACACCATCAACTAAGTCGGCAACAACCTTGCCGAACTTTTTTGTAATATCTTTTTTGGTAAAAGCGGTATCTTCGATAACGTCATGGAGCAAAGCGGCACAAATTGTGTCGGCGTCCATGTGTAAATCAGCAAGAGTGTAAGCGACTTCCAGAGGGTGGAAGATATAAAATTCGCCTGATTTTCGTACTACGCCATCGTGTGCTTCGGCAGCAAGTAAAAAGGCATCGTAAACCCGACTTGTATCCTTATCATCCATGTAACGACAGACTTGTTCACTCAAGTCTGTCGCAGTTATGAGATTTCGGGATGCGGTCTCGGGCATATAACCTGCCCTAAATTAAACAGAGATTTCAACAGGCTCTAAAGACTGATCTTGATCCATTGTCATTTCATCAGGTGCTTCCGTCGTAAGTACATCTTCTGGCTTTACATCTTCTGCAATTTCACGAAGTGCAATAACAACTGGCTTATCACCGTTTTCTTCAATTAATGCGGGTGCACCATCAGCAATTGCGCGTGCGCGTTTTGATGCTTGTAAAACTAAATCATAGTTTGTTTCGACGTGTTTAAGACAATCTTCTACGGTTACTCGTGCCATGGGTCTATACCTGTAATTATTTTAGGGAGCTATGTATCCAATTATAGCGGGGGGAGATAAAAAAGATAGAGCTTAGCGTTGATTTATCAATCCAATTCTATGTTATTCTGCAAAAAATACTGAACTAGAGACAAAACAGTGGCAAAAGTTAAAGGTGACAAGACATTTTTTCATGGTAAATCTGAATCTATCGGCGTTTTGTTGGTTAATTTGGGCACGCCTGATGAGCCTACAACTTCCGCTGTTCGTAAATATTTAGCAGAGTTTCTATCGGATTCACGCGTCATCGAGATTCCTCGTCTTGCATGGTTACCCATTTTATACGGTATTATTTTGCCTAAGCGCCCTCCTGTTATTGTCGAAAAGTATAAAGAAATTTGGTTAGATGAAGGTGCGCCGTTACTGCATTACAGCAATCGACAAGCCAAACTTATCCAGCAAAAAATGGAATCACGCTTTAAAGGCCCCGTTTTTATCGAACCCGCTATGCGCTACGGTAATCCTAGTATTGAGTCGGGCTTAAAAGCATTGCAAGAAAAAGGGGCGCATCGCATCTTAGTTTTACCGTTGTATCCACAATATTCTGCGACAACAACAGCAACTGGCTTTGATAAAGTCGCAGATGTTTTACGTGGCTGGCGATGGATTCCTGAGCTTCGTTTTGTCGGGCAATACCATGATCACCCTAGCTATATTGATGCCTTGGCGAGCAGCGTAAAGAAGCACTGGAACAACAATGGGCAGAGTGAAGTTTTACTGATGTCTTTTCATGGATTACCCAAGCGTAACCTTGATGCGGGCGACCCATATTTTTGCCAATGCCACAAAACAGGGCGTTTGCTTACAGAAAAGTTGCAGTTAAAAAATGATCAATGGCGACTGACCTTTCAATCACGCTTTGGTAAACAAGAATGGTTGAAGCCTTACACGGATAAAACCTTGATGGAATTACCCAATGCAGGCGTGAAAAATATTGATGTGATTTGCCCGGGCTTTCCTTCAGATTGTTTAGAAACGCTCGAAGAAATCAATATTGAAAATCGTGGGTATTTTATGGGAGCGGGTGGCGAGAATTATCACTACATTCCTGCGCTCAACGATAGCCAAGAACATATAAAGGCGCTCTCCGATATTATTCAACAACACACGCAAGGCTGGGCAGAAACTGATTCTCGTTGGGATATTTCACGCACAGAAAAACAAAATGAATTCACCCAAAAGCGGGCAAAGGCAAAAGGCTCAAAGTTTTGAATGACGTCATTCAAAAAGTTGGTTTAATTTTAATTGGCGATGAACTGCTCAACGGCGCTCGCCAAGATAAGCACATGGCAAAAGCTATTGAGTTGTTAAAAGCTCGTGGCATTTCATTAAATTGGGTTCGTGTAATTGGCGACACCAAAATAGAAATCGTTAGCACATTGAGGCAAACCATTGCCACGGGTGATTTAGTCTTTAGCTTTGGCGGCATTGGTGCAACGCCCGATGATGTTACCCGCGAAAGTGCCGCTACTGCGTTTGAATTAGAACTTACGCGCCACCCCGAAGCACAAGCCATTATCGAGGATAAGTTTGGCGAAGAAGCTTACCCAAATCGCATTTTAATGAGCGATCTGCCTGAGGACGCATTATTAATTCCGAATACAATCAACAGAGTTCCTGGATTTAAAGTTGGTGACCATCATTTTGTACCAGGCTTTCCAAATATGTCTTGGCCGATGATTGAGTGGGTGCTGGATACACATTATCCGCATCTGTTTAATGATAAGCCCAACGTAGAATGGCGCTGGGATATTCTTGGCGTAGCAGAAAGCAGTTTACTGGACATGATGAATGAGTTACTGGTTATTTTTCCAGAAGTTAGTTTATCAAGCTTACCCAGCACTGAGCGCCGAGGAGACTTAATTGATTTTGGTTTGAAAGGTCAACAGCGAGATGTGGAAAACGCTACAAAATGGATGGAAGATAAGCTGGATAAAATGCAGATTGAATACCACTTTCGTGAAAAACGTCAATGAGTACGAACATGAAAACAAGCGATGCTTGTGGCATTAAATTTAGTACAGCGCTTCTTCATCCTCGTTATTGGTTAACATGGCTTGGGCTTTTACTTGCCTTTTTTGTTGCATTGTTACCCAATAAAATACGCCACAACCTTGGACGTTGGGTGGGTAATTTTATTTATAAAAAAAGTGATAAGCGCCGTCATATTATCAACGTAAACCTAAGAATAGCCTTCCCTGATTTAGATGATAAACAACGCGACGCTATGACCCAAAAGCAATTGCAATGGTACGGTTGTGCATTAGTCGATTACAGTTTGTTATTTTTTGGCAGTAAAGCACGTCTGTCTAACATGCTTGAAATTGAAGGACAACAGCACATTGATGAAGCCATCAACAATGATAAAAGCGTCATTATTTTATTAGCACACAGCGTTATGTTGGAGTTTGCCCCCGTAGCTTTGGGCTTGCATTATGATTGTTTCGGCTCTTATAAAACCTCAAAAAATTCTGTGCTTGATTGGATGATTGCACGTAGCCGATGTCGTCATGTGAGCTTTGTGGTTTCGCGTGAAGAAGGAATGCGTAAGCTAATAAAATCACTTATCCCAAAACGCTTGATGATCTTTTTGCCCGATGAAGATTTAGGGATTGATAATGCCGTATTCGCGCCCTTTTTTGGCAAAGAAAAAGCAACGCTAACCACAACCGCGCGCTTGGCTAAGATGGGAAAGGCTGTAGCGCTACCAACCTTCGCTCGGTACGACGTTACGACACAAAAATATAAAATAGAGATTGCAAAGCCCCTGCAAAATTATCCCACAGGCGATGCTAAGCAAGATGCGATATTGCTTAATGAGGCGCTTGAACAACTCATCAAAGAACACCCAGAACAATATATGTGGACGATGAAATGGTTTAGAACACGCCCTGAAAATGAGGCTTCGCTTTATTAATGTTAACAATACTTACAAAGCACACCCCCCCACTTTTACATGATGCTCTACATAAACAGAAACACCATGTAAAAGTGGGGGGGTGTGCTTCAGTAAATCAATTTGGGTGGCTTTACTAATGAGCATCGTCTTCCCCGTTCTATTCCCCATCTTCGTTATGATTTTGATTGGTTATGTTTACGCAAAATATAACGACGTAAATATGGAAACCGCCAATAAAATGAATATGGATATATTCATACCTGCACTATTAATTGATGCGCTTTCTCGACAGGATTTTTCAATCTTGGACTACCAGTCCCTCGCGTTTGCCGCGGTGCTTGTGGTTTTGGCATCGGGCGTTTTAGCATGGCTTTTTGCGAAAGCTTTTAAACTGTCCGTTCCCATGTTCGTGCCTTCGATGATGTTTAATAATTCAGGCAATATGGGGTTGCCGCTAGCGGTACTCGCCTTTGGTGAACATGCACTAAGCGCTGCGGTGATACTCTTTTTAGCCGAAAACCTGCTTCACTTTACGCTAGGCACATACATCGTCAACGGCAAAATATCGTGGTGGAATCTGTTAAAAATGCCCATAAATATTGCCACCATAATTGGATTATCCTTTAGTTTTACACAGTGGGAAATGCCTGAAATCATCTACACGCCCATTCATTTATTGGCGCAAATTGTCATCCCGTTAATGTTGGTTTCATTGGGCGTTCGCATGACTCAAATTGATTTTAGCGCATGGCGGATCGGTTTGGTGGGCGCTATCGTTTGCCCTCTTGTGAGCATTATTCCTGCCTTTATATTGTTGATGTTTATTGAGCTTGATCCTATTCAACGCGCGCAACTTTTGGTGTTTGCCACACTGCCACCCGCTGTTTTAAATTTTATGGTTGCAGAGAAATATCAAAAAAGTCCTGTTGAAGTTGCCTCGATTGTTGCAGTGGGAAATGCATTTTCTATTTTCTCATTATCGCTGATGTTGTTGTATTTGGATGGTTCTTGGTAGCGCTTGCGTAAGCCACCATAAGCATTGATAATTCAATATCAAACCAACAAAACCAAGCAGTAAATATCATGAGTAAATTTTGGAGCAAGCGCGCGCACGACCTTAACCCCTATACACCTGGGGAGCAGCCGCAAAATCAGCAATACATTAAGCTGAATACTAATGAAAATCCCTACCCGCCTTCACCCAAAGCAATACAAGCAATGCGTGATGCGGCGGATGAATCGATGCGATTGTATCCTGACCCAACAGGAAAAGATTTAAAACAAGCCATCGCCGATTTTTACGCTTTAGACTATGAGCAGGTTTTTGTTGGCAATAGCTCTGATGAAGTTTTAGCACACACATTTGTTGCCTTGCTCAAGCAAAATAAGCCGCTGTCCTTCCCCGATATTAGCTATGGATTTTACCCAGCTTACTGTGGCTTGTTTGATATAGAAATGAAGCGCATTCCTTTGGCGGATGACTTTACGATTCGCGTAGAAGACTATCAACCAAATGACGCACAAGATAAAGGCGGCATCATTTTCCCCAATCCCAATGCACCCAGCGGAATTGCGCTCTCATTGGAAAACATTGAAAAAATCCTCCAAGCCAACGCGGATATCGTTGTAGTGATAGACGAAGCCTATATTGATTTTGGCGCAGATACCGCCGTGCCATTGATTGAAAAATATCCGAACCTGCTTATCACCCAAACATTCTCAAAGTCGCGCGCATTAGCAGGTTTACGAGTAGGTTTCGCGATGGGGCACGCTGATCTAATAGAAGGTTTAGAGCGCGTTAAAAACTCATTTAACCCCTATCCACTAGACCGAGCAGCCATCGCAGGTGCAACCGCATCTATAAAAGACAAAGCCTACTTTGACGAAGCCCGCCAAAAAATAATAGCCACAAGAGAAAAAACCAGCGCCGCGCTAAAAGCAATGGACTTCACCGTATTAACCTCAAAAACCAATTTCATCTTTGCCAAACCGAATAAAGCCGATGCAGAAAAACTGTATCTGGATTTAAAAGAGCAAGGCATATTAGTACGCTATTTCAGCGCACCACGTATTGATGGATTCTTGCGAATTACGATTGGTACCGATGATGAAATGGATGTATTTTTGAAAAAGCTAAATGAGTTTTTTTGAATAAATATTTCCTCGCTATTTTCATACTGGCTTTCATCAGGTGACGAGTAAAAATGGCTTTCTCTCGCAACCAGTTCCATCATGTAAAACTGGGGGACGCTTCCAAGTATTTTATTAATCCATTTCTGTGATAGTTTAGTCTTACATTATTTAAAACAAGGCTTAATCATGCAGGTTTCTCTCATCATTTCTATTATTGGTCCAGATAAAGCGGGTTTAGTTAAATCATTATCTGAAACACTTAACCACTTTCAAGGTAACTGGACAGAAAGCCGTATGAGCCATTTAGCAGGTAGG
>CAYOHT010000078.1:0-2569 GCA_964403815.1 uncultured Cocleimonas sp. | reverse complement strand
ACTTGCTCATCTGAATGTCAATATAGAGGAATTAGAGAGCCAGATAAAAGAAGCCAGCATGTCGGGTGGGGTGCTTTTCTCTGCGCAGTTAAAACTGAGTTTGCCAGAGAGTCTTTCCCCAGAAGAGGTGCAAGATTCGCTTGAAAGTATGTCTGATCAGTTTATGGTTGATATTAATTTCAGCTAGTGTTTTGTAAACTAGGCAGACGTTAGCAGAATTATTGGTAATATTTATAGAAGCACACCCCCCTAGTTTTACATGATGTAAAACTAGGGGGGTGTGCTTCCTCTTCATTCCAGCTATTATATACATACATATTTAGATAAAATTTAGGATTTATTGTGAATCAAAGAACCGTTCCTCGCCGTAAAACAATATTACTTATCATGGATGGCTTCGGCGTAAATCCAAGTAAAAAAAATAATGCTGTGTATGAGGCTAATACACCAAGGTTGGATGAGTATTTTGCTAAATATCCACACACAACATTGCAAGCTTCAGGCGGTGCTGTTGGTTTACCAGATGGGCAAATGGGCAACTCGGAAGTGGGTCACTTAACCATTGGCTGTGGCATTATTTTAAAGCAAGATTTGGTGCGTATTAATGACTCTATTGAAAGTGGCGAGTTTAAAAAGAACATTGTTCTTCAAAATACATTATTGATTGCTAGAGAAAATAAACGCCCAGTGCATTTGGTGGGCTTACTGTCTGATGGTGGTGTCCATAGTCATATAGATCACTTAATTGCGCTATTAAAAATGTGCAAAAAGAATAAAGTCAAAGCCGTTGTTCATGTGATTACCGATGGACGTGACACGCCCCCAAAGTCTGCTCTAAAATATCTCGAAAAACTTGTAGCGGCTATCGACAAACATGGTGGAAGTATTGCAACCATTACAGGACGTTTTTATGCGATGGACAGAGACTTTCGCTGGAACCGAATTCAACGTTCTTTTGATGCGATGGCGCATGGCGTCGGCAAAAAAATAGATAATCCAATATCATTTATTAAAGACGCTTACGAAGATGGCGAAACGGATGAATTCCTTTTTCCACGTATATTGCCTAATGCTGTAAAAGTAGAAGGTGATGACTCGCTAATCTTTTTCAATTTCCGCAATGATCGCCCTCGCCAACTTGCAGAAGCTTTAGGCATGGAAGATTTTAGTGAATTTGATCGCGGTAAATACACACCACCAGTGGTTACCTGCCTTACAGAGTACGATAAGAAATTACTTGCGCCTGTAGCATTCCCACCTAAACGACCATCTACTAACTTGGCACACGTCATTAGTTTGGCGGGTTATAAACAATTGCATACTTCAGAAACCGAAAAATATGCGCATGTAACTTTCTTCTTAAATGGCGGACGAGAAACACCTTACGCGGGTGAAGACCGTATTATGATTGATTCACCCCGCGTGCATACTTATGATGAATGCCCCGAGATGAGTGCTGAAGAACTTGCCGATGTGGTTATTAATGCGGTTGAAAAACAAGAGCATTCCTTTATTGTGGTGAACTTCCCTAACGGCGACATGGTTGGTCATTCTGCCATTCCTGATGCAATCATTAAGGCAGTCGAAGTACTCGACACCCAAGTAGGCAGGGTATTAGATGCCGCAGTTGAGAATGATTATTCTGTTATCGTTACGGCCGATCACGGCAACTGTGATGAATATATCGATCCATTCTCAGGTGAGCCAAGCACCCAACATACGGTTTACCCAGTGCCTTGTTTGATTGTTGATAAATCATTTTGGCGATTAAGTACCGGCGGTGGTTTAAGCAATTTAGCGCCTACCGTGCTTCATTTGATGGGTTTACACAAGCCTAGCATAATAAGCTCTAAATCATTATTGCTTGAAGAAATGACAGAACCTGATAGTGAATAGTTTTGATAGCCAAATGATAAGTCCATTTTAAGTTTAAAAAGTAAATAAACTATTCAATCATCGGCTACATTCAGCCATCAATCCTAACAATTAATTAATTATTGATCATAAGCAGTAATCTGGACTTATTTATATAGTAACGGATTACTAGCTTTATGAAGCACACCCCCCCACTTTTACATGATAGTTCGTTCGCTTTTTTAACAACTGCTAGAATCTATGTAAAACGGCATATTCTATTGTTATTTATTATCATGAGTACAACAATCGCTTCTGCCGAGCCTGCAAAGTTCTCAGGCATAATCGACTCGCATAACCAAGTACGCGCAAAGCACAAACTATCGCCACTCACATGGTCAAACTCACTTGCCCAATACGCACAGCAATGGGTGAATAACTTAGCCAAAACACAAAACTGCGAAATGATACATCGCCCAAACTATAGTGGCGGACCATTCCAGCAAATACATGGCGAAAACTTATTTTGGGCAAGCGCAGTAGAGCTAGCAACAGGTAGAAATCAACAGCAACAGTTCACTCCAATACAAGTTGTAAAGGAATGGGCCGAAGAAGAAAAGTTCTACAACTACCAAACCAACCAATGCCAAGCAGGACAAGACTGCGGACATTACACGCAAATGGTGTGGCGTGAATCACAACAGGTCGGTTGTGC
>CAYOHT010000077.1:4208-8774 GCA_964403815.1 uncultured Cocleimonas sp. | reverse complement strand
AGCCTGCCGCCATGATATGATTTTCTTTTATTAGAATCATGTCGTACAAACCAATGCGATGATTTTTACCGCCACCACACAGCACCGCATATTTTTGTGCATCACGTAAATTAGGCAAGGTTTTTCGGGTATCTAATATCTTCGTTTTTGTAGCCGATATTTTTGTCACAAATTGATTAGTGAGCGTCGCAGTTGCTGAGAGTGTTTGCACAAAATTTAATGCCGCACGCTCACCACTTAAAATAGCGCGCGCATTACCAAACAATGTACAAAGTATGCTATTGGCTTTTACAGCGTCGCCGTCTTTAAAATGCCATTCAACATTCACATCACTGTCTATCTGTTGAAACACTTCATTAAACCAAGCCACACCCGACAAAATAGCATCATCACGGCAAATTACCGTTGCGCTTGATTGGTTTTCTTTTGGGATTAAGTCGGCGGTTACATCGCCGGTTGCTATATCTTCTTGTAATGCGAGTTTTACTTGGGTTGATATATTTTGTGGTAGCTTCATTCAAAACCTATTTTCTTTGACCAATAAAAAGGGAGACAAAATGCCTCCCTTCCTAGTTTACCAGTATTGAATTTATTATTTCAAACGCGTAACACCCATCATCTTTAATATCGACTTTTCATAGAACGGTTCTGAACTTCCTTTTTTCATCTTGCGGATAAAGTATTTCTCAAAGGCAATTTTCGCCAAGTGAACCCACTTTCCTTTCTTAAACCATGCCACGTTACGTGGTGGAATTTGCGGAATTGCCAAGAATGCCGCACCCGTATCACCAAAATCAGCCAAACAAAGTGCTGTCCAAGTACCTTTTGCATGAGGTTCTTTACCATCAATTGCCGCTTCAATATTATGAACGGCCGACGTCACCATTGATTCAATCATGTAACCTGTTTTTGGTGCACCTGTAGGAACAGGTGTTGCCTCAACAGGCGGAATTGCCACACAAACACCCGCAGAGAAGATATTCTGGTAGGTTGGGTTACGGTGGAATTCATCAATCATTACAAAGCCGCGTGGGTTACATAAACCTTCAACAGCATTAACCGCATCAACACCAAAGAATGCAGGTAACATCATGGCAAGGTCAAACTCTAACGCATGCTCTTGGTAAACTTCGCCCTTTGCATCAAGCTCGCTGATGTGCATTTTACCTTCTTCAACTTTTGTTGTTTTGGCATTTGCGATCCATTTGATATGACGATTACGCAATTCAGACTCAAGCATTCCTTTTGAGTCACCAACGCCACCCAAGCCTAAATGTCCAACATAAGGTTCTGATGTGACAATCGTAATATGGAATTTATCGCGAATTTTGCGTTTTTTAAGATCTGTATCAATAATCAACGCAAACTCATAGGCAGGGCCAAAACAACTCGCAAACGGCATCGCGCCAACAACGATGTGCCCGCTACCTTTTTCGATCTGCTTTTTGTAATCTTCATAGAACATTTCTGCATGATCAACCGTACAAACAGAATGTGTGTGACCACCGTGTGGACCTGCACCTTCAACTTCATCAAAGAATAATTTAGGCCCTGTTGCGATTATCATGTAATCGTAATTGATGGTTTCGCCACCTTCCATGGTTAACGCGCTGTTTGCTGCATCAATCTTATCAACACGACCTGCAATAAACTTGATGCCTTTCTTGGTGACGTATTTTTCGATAGAAAACGTAATATCTGCACGCGATCTCCAGCCCACACCCACCCAAGGGTTTGACGGTGTGAATTGAAAATAGTCGCGCTCATTGATTAGCGTAATTTCATGGCTGTCACTCAGCTCATCTTTTAATTCATAAGCTGCAGGCATTCCACCTGTTCCAGCGCCTAAAACGACAATATGTGCCATGTCTTGAAACTCCTTTAATTAAGCAATTATTATAAAGTTGCCTACATTTATCTGTACAACGAGGGTAGAGGAGAATAACATCACAAACAATGAGGTTTGTCAATAAAAATAAGGTTTTCAACAAGTTATAAGCCTCTACTAATATACTTATATTTATTTATTCCAGCGAGCATTCGGATATAATCATCGCATGAAAACCTTCCTAGTCGGCGGCGCCGTCAGAGATAAATTATTAGACATTTCTGTCAAAGATAATGACTGGGTCGTTGTGGGCGCGAGTCCTGAAGAAATGCTTGAACAAGGCTTTACGGCTGTTGGTAAAGATTTCCCTGTTTTTTTACACCCAAAAACACACGAAGAATACGCACTAGCGCGTACCGAACGAAAAACCGCTGTAGGCTATCACGGCTTTCAGTTTCATGCGACAAGGGATGTAACGTTAGAAGAAGATGTAATGCGCCGCGACCTGACAATCAATGCACTAGCAGAAGACGAAAACGGCAAAGTGATTGATTATGTAAACGGTCGGGCAGATATAGAAAAACGCATTTTGCGCCATATCTCCCCTGCTTTTGCTGAAGACCCTGTGCGCATTTTACGCATTGCACGTTTCTCTGCCCGCTTCGCCAATTTAGGTTTTACCGTTGCCGATGAAACTATGCAGTTGATGAAAGACATGGTGGCAGATGGCGAGGTGGATGCGTTGGTTGCCGAACGCGTCTGGCAAGAAACAGTCAAGGCATTATCAGAACCTTCACCCGATGTTTTTATTGAAGTTTTGCGTGAGTGCGGTGCGCTGAATATTCTATTTCCAGAGGTTGACCGTTTGTTTGGTGTGCCACAACCCGAAGAGCACCACCCAGAAATTGATACAGGCATTCATACAATGATGGTGTTGCAACAAGCCTGTTTACTAAGCGATGATCCTGTTGTGCGCTTTGCTGCTTTAACGCATGACTTGGGCAAAGGCACGACTGACAAAGATATTCTGCCGCATCATTATGGTCACGAAGAGCGTGGTTATTATTTAGTGAAAAAACTTTGTAAACGCTACAAAGTGCCTAATAGTTTCACCCAACTTGCTGAAATCACATCGCGCTATCACACGCATGTACACCGCGCGCTTGAGGTGAAACCCAAAACATTACTTAAAGTTTTAAACGCTACCGATGCTTATCGAAGACCCGAACGCTTTGCACAGTTTTTACTCGCCTGTACCGCAGATAGTCACGGTAGACCAGGTTATGAAGATTATGATTATCAGCAAGCGCCGTTTTTTGCATTAATGCGCGAAAAAACAGCCAACATTGATGTGCAAGCGATTATTAAAGCGGGGTTTGAGAATGAGCAAATTTCAAACGAGCTTCACAAGCAAAGACTTGTTATAATCAAACAAGAAAAAGACAAATGGGTACTTGAATCTAAATAATTAAACCATACGTTATTAAGGAAGACCTGATTAAGTTGATTAGAATTTAGCGCAGAAAAAACTGTCACTATTTTTCATGAAGTGAGACGTAATAGTCATTCTATTGCGCCGATCTTCGTGGAAAATATTGGCTGTTTTGACAAGCTAAAAATAATTGGACTTGATCAGGACTTCCTTAAGTATCAAGACATAAAAAAGGGGAAGCAACATGGCAACACTAAAAGCAGGATTTAACCTTGGGGATATTATTATCCACCGCGAGCAAAAATTCCGTGGCGTAATTGTTGATGTTGATGCGGACTTCCAAGGCTCTCAAGATTGGTACGACCAGTTCACAACCAACGAGCCTTCAAAAAATGCCCCTTGGTATCACGTTTTAATCGATGAAGAATCTACCATGGCGTATGTATCTGAACAGAATATCTATGTTGACTCTTCTAATATCGAAATTGATCATCCTATGGTTGATGACGTATTTGCTGATTATAAAGCTGGGCATTATCTCCCACGCCAAACTATAAATTAATCTAGTTGCTAATTGAGCAATCGCAATACCTAGTTGCCTTTCTTACAGGGCTCTTTGGTGGCGTACATTGCTTTGGAATGTGTGGCGGTATTGTTGGCGCGCTAACGCTTGGCGTTTCTAGCAGTAATAAAGAGCAAGACAAAAAAGCTTCCCCACTCATAATCAGCCTAGGTTACAACCTCGGGCGCATTTCTGGTTACATTGTAGCGGGCGCGATTGTCGGATTTTTAGGCTCATCGCTGGTTGATCTCACCGGCATTCAAACCGCCAAACAAGTGCTTGCCGTTATCGCCTCCCTCTTTATGATTGCACTAGGGCTTTACCTAGCAGGGCTTTGGAATGGCATTGCCAAAATAGAAAGCATTGGCGCAGTACTTTGGAAGCGCATCCAACCACTCACCCAACGATTCATCCCTGTGAAAAGTTTTCAACAAGCTGTGCCGCTAGGGTTCCTTTGGGGCTGGTTGCCCTGCGGCTTAGTCTACACCGCATTAATTTGGACACTCTCAGCAGGCGGCGCAATAGAAGGTGCATTGATTATGCTGGCTTTTGGTTTAGGCACTTTACCCAATTTATTGGCGATGGGCGTTATTGCAACGCAACTATCTAAATGGGTGCGGAACCCTACGGTACGTTTGATTGCGGGGATGTTGGTTGCTTTAATGGGTGTAGTTACTCTTATAAGGGTTTTTTAAAAGTGTACAAAGCACACCCCCCTAGTTTTACATGATGATTCGTTAGTTT
>CAYOHT010000077.1:2143-4108 GCA_964403815.1 uncultured Cocleimonas sp. | reverse complement strand
GAGAACGCCGAGCCTTACCTGCGATTCCTCAAATAAATTTAAAAAAGTACACCCCCTATTTTGACCCTTTTTAACGACTTTTTCGTGTTTTAAGGCTTTTTTGCCATTTTTGAATAAAATTGATCATTTTTGATGTTTTTGGCTATTTTTCGTGTTTTTGAGCAAAAAACGCCTTTTTCTCTTAAAATCACGAAAATACCTAAAAAAGACTCAAAACAGGGGGTGTACTTTTTATTATGACTTCTGCATCAAATAACTTTTAACCTGCCCTGCATCCGCTTGCTTTAATACTTTCAAACCAAATGCTTCCCAATCAAAAACTTCTTCTGCTTCGTGTTCTAAATAGATGAGCGTGTTTTTATTGATGAAACCTTTTTCTTTGTCACACAGTATTGTTAAAGTTTTCTCTAATAATCCTTGCCGATATGGTGGATCTAGGAAGATTATATCAAGCACACCCCCCCACTTTTGAATGATAGCTCGTTCGCTTTTAGAACGACTGCTAGAATTTATGCAAAGCTCCATGATATTTTGAGAATTCAAATAATCCAACGCATCCGTATGTTGAACGTCTGCCTCTGTCTTTAATAAATCCAAATTGTCTTTGAGTTGCTCAGCAACCGCTTTATTTTTTTCGACAAAAACAACCTCTGCCGCGCCACGCGAAAGTGCTTCAAGCCCAAGCACACCACTGCCTGCAAAAAGGTCTAGGCAGTTTGCGCCATGAATATGACCTTGAAGCCAGTTGAATAAAGTCTCGCGGATTCTGTCGGGTGTTGGGCGCAAACCTTGCGCGTCTACAAACGGCAATTTTCTACTGCGCCATTCTCCGCCGATGATGCGAAGCGTGTTTGTATTGGAATGCTTGTTTTTTTGTGGTTTTTTTTTCGCCATAGTGAGTAAAAGAACTAGCTTCTTTTCTTCCACCTTTTAGGATGACGACTACCGTGCATTACAGCAACAACTATGATTGATTTATCTTCAATAATATAGAAAATATTAAATGGGAAACGCTCTACAACTGCTCGATGCAATGACTGGTAGACTTTTTCATACATCAGAGGATTACCCTCAATGTCATCACCTTTTTTCTCTACTTCTTCTGCAAAGTCAGTGCCTAAATTAACCCTTTGTTGTTCATACCATTTTGCAGCGTCTTCAATATCCTGTTCTGCTTCAGGGCGGTAATATAATGTAAAACTCACAGACGTTTCTTAATATCCGCAAATACTAACTTTGCTTCACGTCCTTTATTTCCATCTAACGCATAAGCTTCTAAACGAGAGTCTAATTCTATTTTTTGCTCTTTTGTGACAGGAAGTACAGCTTTCTCTTCCGCAATGCTATCCCACAAATCTTCTACCAGTTGTATTTTCTCATCTATTGGTAATGTGTTTAAGTTTGCTATCATTTTTAAATACCTCTAACTGATTCTAACACATCACTTATCTTTACCACCCACAATCACGGTCAACATTTTGTCGAGATGCACCCGACGCTTAAACGCATCAACTACCTCATCACGCGAAACTTTCTCAACCGTATCGGTAAACGTATCCAAGTAATCCAATGGCAAACCGTAAAAGCCAATCATTGCTATATAGCCAATAATATCGTCATTACTGGCGGTGCGTAATGGAAAGCCACCGACAATATTTAGCTTTGATGCTTTTAAATCTTCTTCTGACGGGCCTTCTTTCTGGAACTTCTCTAGCACTTCGCGCGCTACTTTAATCGCTTCATCCGTCTGCGATAACTTAGTTTGCAAGCCCAGCATAAAAGGGCCTTTTTCTTGCATTGGGATAAAATAGCTGTAAACACTGTAGGACAAGCCACGTTTTACGCGTACTTCTTTCATTAGGCGCGAGGTGAACCCACTTCCACCCAAACCGTGATTGCCAAGGTAGAGTGAGAAATAATCTTTGTCGCCACGCTTATTGCCTGGTTGCCCAATCATCACATGTG
>CAYOHT010000077.1:0-2043 GCA_964403815.1 uncultured Cocleimonas sp. | reverse complement strand
GAGAAATAATCTTTGTCGCCACGCTTATTGCCTGGTTGCCCAATCATCACATGTGCTTGTGTTGAAGGAAAAGGAATCCGCACAACCTTGGCTTGCGTTAATGCCTTAACTTCAGGAATAGCCGCTGCTTTTTTGCCTTCGCCTTTCTCTCCACTCAATAATGCTTTGGATATATTATTGGCAATGGTTTCCGCTTGTTTTTTATCTATCGCGCCAACAAGTGCTAGCTGAGCATTTTTATTTACATAGTATTGCTTAAAAAATGCTTTTAAATCTTTGGTGCTCAGCGCCGTGATACTTTCTTCCGTACCATTTTGCGGGCTCGCATAAGGATGATCGCCATAGAGATTTTTATAAAACGCTTTGCTCGCAATCGAGCTAGGATTTTGCTTTTCAGCTTGCAAACCCACCATTGCTTGCTTTTTTAATCGCTCAAAATCAGCATCAGGAAAGTCTGGTTTTTCGATCACTTTTTGCCATGTTGCCAAGGCGGTTGTCATTTGCTCTTCCATTGTTAAGGTACGCAAATTTATCCACGCCATATCGCGCGCCGCACCCGATGAAAAGTTTGCACCGACTGATTCAAACGCTTCTGCAATTTGGTCTGCATTCAAACCTGCCGCGCCTTTGTCAAACATGCTTGTGAGCATACCTGAAAGCCCAGCTTTATCACCATCGTAAGCACTACCTGCAGCAAAGCTTAGGCGAGCATCTAAGATAGGAAGTTCTGGCACATTCACGTAATAAACGCGTAAACCAGCATCCGTTACCCAGTGATCTATTTTAGGTGCGGCAGCTACAAATTGACTGCTAATTACAACAAGTGCTACGAAAGCTATTTTTATAAAGTGTCTCATTATTTCGCTTCCTCTTTTTTATTCGATTTTTTATTTGACTTGCTATCCAGTGGCAACGGAATTAACTCGGCAACGGTCAACTGATCTTCAACCAAGTATTTTTTTGCCACATCTTGAATTTGCTGTGCCGTTACCGCAAGAACACCAGGCACATATTCATCCATATAACCCACACCCAAACCAACCGACTCAAGCGAGCCTAGTAAGGTCGCCATGTGCTGAATTGAATCACGCTCAAATACTTCACCCGCGATAACTTGTGCTTTCACGCGCTTTAATTCTGCTTCGCTGACTAATTCTGTTTTGAGTATTTCTACTTCATCCAGCAATGCTTTTTTAAGCGTGCTTGTTTCTACGTCTTTGGCAGGCGTTCCTGTAATCACCAACATATTCGACAATCGACCGTAGCCGTAATAGCCCGCACCTGCGCCTGCCGCAATCTCTTTGCCTCGCACCAAGTTTTTAGAGAAGCGTGCACTATTCCCACCGTCCAAAATATTAGCCAATACTTCCAAAGCATACGGCTCCCATGTGGGTACTTCTCCATTTTTTGCAGTAATCATTGCAGGCGTTTTAAAGCCCATGCGTAAACTGGCTAACTTTGCAGGGCGTTTTAATACAAGGTTGCGAATGCCTTCTTGTTTAACCTCGGTGCGTAACTTAACTTCTGGAAGTGGGTTTCTTTGATGCACACCAAAATGCTTTTTAGCCATCGCCATGACTTCTTCTGGGTCAACATCGCCAACAACAACGAGCGTAGCGTTATTAGGCGTGTACCATTTTCGATACCAATCAATCGCATCTTCAAGTTTCATCCCTTCAAGATCAACCATCCAACCAATCACAGGCGCGCGGTACGGACTGTTTAAAAAAGCGACAGCATTGAATTGTTCACGCAATAAAGATGACGGTTTGTCATCGGTGCGCCAGCGACGCTCTTCTTTAACGACTTCAATTTCTTTTTTAAATTCCTCAGGATCAAAAACCAGATTACGCATACGATCAGCCTCAATCTCCATCGCTGCTTCTAACTTGTCAGCGGCCAATACTTCGTAATACGCTGTGTAATCTTGTGAGGTGAAGGCATTATTGCGAGCGCCAATGGCAGACACCATTTTTTCGAACTCGCCTGACTTATGCTTTTTTGTGCCTTTGAACATCATGTGTTCTAGCGCGTGTGATAAAC
>CAYOHT010000076.1:1793-8871 GCA_964403815.1 uncultured Cocleimonas sp. | reverse complement strand
AATTATATTGGAAAATGTTCTTTTTTTCAGTTTTTTTATTATTCAACAACTGTTTTCTATCATTACTTGAGCCAACAACAAGGCTAATAATAGGATACCTTTACATGAGAGATATTATAAAAGCACACCCCCCCACTTTTGAATGATAGCTCGTTAGCTTTTTTAACGACTGCTAGAATTTATGCAGAGCTACATGATGCTTTATCGTAAAGTTACTTAGCGTTTATTTAATAGCTTACTAACTGCCGCCAAATCAGCCTCTGATAAGGTTCCTGTCGCTTGTTTTAGAATCAAGGTATTCAATAGAAATTCATAACGGGCTGCTGAATAATCGCGTCTAGCAGAAAAAGTTTCCCGTAAAGCAAGAAGCACATCAACCGCTGTACGCGTACCTGCATCAAAACCTGCTTGAGTCGCTTTTGCGGCAACTTGTGTTGAATCTAACGCTTGTTTTAACGCTTTTACCTGTGACAAACCCGAAACAATCGTTAGATAAGCCGCTCGTGTTTTCTGGGTTGCCAAACGTTTTTGTAGCTCTAACTGTTGCCGTGCTTGGCGCAATTTATGGCGTGATTGTCTAACCTTTGATGCAATATTGCCTCCTTCATAAAGTGGTACGCTAAGTTGTACGCCCACAGCAGCATCAAATTTATCTTGATCAAAGGCAGCTTCTCCAATGGTAGAACCACCCCCGTGTTTTGCAAATAAATTAACCGTAGGGCTTTTAGCCGCTCGCTCAATGTCTACTGCTTTTTGTGCAACATTAACAGCATACTGGGCTGCAGTAACTTGTTTACTGTTCGCAATGGCAGATTTTTCCCACGCTCCAATGTCATGAGGCTTAGGCGTTAATAAGGGGATATTATCTGCTGCACCATTAAGGTTTTTGTAATAGCGTGTGGTGATTGCTTTTAAAGTCTCACGAGAAACATCAATCTGTTGTTTGGCCACCTCAACCTGCGCATTCGTCAGATCATAACGTGCCTGCGCTTCCTTCACATCCGTAATAGCAGAGCGACCCGCTTCAAAAAAAGCCTTAGTTTGATTAAGTTGTCGTCCAATCGCCGTTTTTTCTGCTTTTCGAAAGGCCAATGTTTCATTGGCATTTAAGTATTGAAAATAAGATTCAGCTACTCGAATAATCAAATCTTGTCTGTCTTTTTCTAGATTTACTTTTGCTTGAAGTAGTGACTGATCGACCTGCCCAACCTGAGCATCCAATTTTTTATTTATTAAAGGCTTGCTGAGCGATAATTCATACCCTAAATTCAAAAAAGCAGCACCATCATCACCTCGAAGTGTTCTGCCCGTATATTGTAAGTTGTAGCTAGTATTAGCTTTTAAATCGACACGTGGTTTTAATGCAGAAAGAATCTGTGGTTTAGCCTCAAGCGCAGCAAGATAACCACTTTCACTCACCATAAGCTGAGCATCATTTTGTTTGGCATGTTGGTAGACTTGTAACAAATTCTCTGAAAAAGCAGGTGTTACGACTGAACATAACAGCAAGCCTTTGACTAAAAAAATCCCGTTCAATTTTATGATTGTTTGTTGCATTGTTTACACTCCCTTTGTAATACAAGATTATACTCGTTTATTAATACTTACTTTAGATTAAATGTATTTGTAACGGACTAATTCTGTATTTTAAAATTAGTGTTTTGGGGCACAATCATAAAAATGTCTTTTTGGTGTGCAGCGTCCACCAAATTTCGATTCAACAGTTTGATAAACTGGTAGGCTAGCAAAGAAAGTGGCTTAGTTGCTAACATCGACTACCCCTCATAAAAGCTCATACATAAGCACACCCCCCTAGTTTTGAAAGATAGCTCGTTAGTTTTTTAACAACTGCTAGAATTTATGCAGAGCTACATGATATTTTCTTCTGCAGAAGAAATAAACATCATGTAAAAGTAGGGGGGTGTGAAATAGAGTTTTCTTAAAGAGAGATGATCCAGTCCAATAATTTTTAGTTACAGTGACCTACCATCTTATTGGAGAATAGTTTTGTTTATTTTTATTCATTTTTCTCTTACAGAGTGCTGCGCTTATATAACACCCTAAAATCTAACTACTCAACCGTCACACTTTTCGCCAGATTACGGGGCTTATCGACGTCTGTTCCTTTGAATACTGCCACATGGTATGACAATAATTGCAACGGGATGGTGTAAATGATCGGTGCAATGCTTTCTGGAACCTGCTCCATTTCAATCACATGAATATTATCTTGCTTGATGATTCCTGCCGATTTATCAGCAAATAAGTATAAAACACCGCCACGCGACCTTACTTCTTCTAAGTTTGATTTTAATTTTTCTAATAAACGAGTATTAGGCGCAACCGCAACAATTGGCATTTCGCTATCTACCAGCGCCAAAGGCCCGTGCTTTAACTCGCCTGCGGGATAAGCTTCTGCATGGATATAGGAGATCTCTTTAAGCTTTAGCGCACCTTCCATCGCAACAGGGTACTGGTCACCACGCCCTAAAAATAGTGCATTGTTCTTATCAATAAATTGCTCTGCCATATTTTCAATGGCATTGTCATGCTCCAGTGATTGCTCCAACAATGCAGGTAGCTTCTTTAAGTTTGTCACTAATTCTGCAACTTTTTCAGGCTTATCACCCTTAGCTTGCATGAGTAACCCAATCAACAACTGTAAAACAACCAACTGTGTTGTAAATGCTTTGGTTGAAGCAACACCAATTTCAGGGCCCGCTATGGTTAGCAATGAAAAATCTGATTCTCTAACCAGCGAGCTTTCATCTACATTACAAATACTCAAACTTGCAAGACAACCTAAGTCTTTCATTTTATCCAGTGCTGCTAAAGTATCTGCTGTTTCACCTGACTGTGACAGTGTTACAAATAGCACATCTTTTCTGGGCGCTTGACGGCGGTAGCGATACTCACTGGCAACTTCAACATGGCATGGAATATCGGTCATGCTTTCCATCCAGTAGCGTGCTATCAAGCCCGCATGATAGCTAGTCCCACAGGCGACAATTTGAACCTCTTTTACCTTTGCCAACGTTTCTAAAACATTTTCACCGCGTATACATTGCTTAATATCGTCGCGCCCTAACCGCCCTTCTAAGGTTTTTTGTACCGCTTGTGGTTGCTCGTATATCTCTTTGAGCATGTAATGGCGATATTCACCAAGGTCTGACTCAAGCGAACAAGCTTTTGATTGTTTTACCTCGCGCTCAACAATCTTGCCCGATTCATCTTCAATCGTTATTTGATGACGCTGAATAGTTGCTACATCACCATTTTCTAGAAAAATAAACTTACTCGTTACAGGTAAGATTGCTTGCACATCTGAGCCTAAAAAATTCTCCCCCAAGCCAAGTCCTATCACTAGCGGACTACCAAGGCGCGCACCAATTAACACATCTGGCTCTTCTGGAGAAATAACACCTAAAGCAAATGCACCTGTTAGCTCGCTGATTGATTGCTTAACTGCATCCAACAAACTAACGCCATCAACAAGGTTTGATTCGATAAGATGGACGATGACTTCCGTATCCGTCTCAGAAGTAAACTCATAACCTTTTGCTTCTAACTTTTTTCGTAAGTCTTGATAGTTTTCAATAATACCGTTGTGTACAACGGCCACTCGGTTATTACTTAAATGTGGATGTGCATTGCGTTCAGCTGGCTCACCGTGCGTTGCCCAACGCGTGTGCGAAATGCCAACTACACCCTGCTGAGGTGACTGCTCTAGTTTCTTTTCTAACTCAGCAACTCGTCCTAATGCTCGGACACGCTGTAGCTCACCATCTTCATCAAGCAGTGCGACACCTGCTGAGTCATAGCCACGGTACTCTAGTCGACGTAGGCCTTCTAACAAAATATCTGTTACAGGGCGTTGAGCGATTGCTCCAACAATTCCACACATTAGCTATTCTCCTTATTGTTTTTATTAGTGGTATTTTTAGTAGGACGAGTCCAGCCTTTTATAGTGACTTGTTTAGAGCGTGAAAGTGTCAGTTCACCTACAGGTGTATCTTTAGTGATAGTTGAACCTGCACCAATATTTGTACCATCACCCAAGGTAACAGGTGCAACTAATTGCGTATCAGAACCCACAAAAACATTATCGCCAATAACCGTTTCGAATTTATTCGCGCCGTCGTAGTTGCATGTGATAGTGCCAGCGCCAATATTTACATCATCGCCCATTTGCGTATCACCAATATAACTAAGGTGACTGACTTTACTGCCAACACCTATGGTTGATTTCTTGGTTTCAACAAAGTTGCCTATTTTAGCTTTTTCTTTTAGAACAGTATCAGGACGGATTCTTGCAAATGGCCCAATATCACAAGATTTACCAATCATGGAGGAGTCAATATTTGAATATGCTTTAACAATCGTATTGCTAGCAATTTTGCTGTCTTTAATCACACAGCCCGATTCAACCGTTACATTATCACCCAACACTACATCACCGATAAAGATGCTATTGATATCAATGCTCACATCTTTACCTGCACTCACAGTGCCACGAATATCAATTCTTGCAGGGTCTAACAATGTAACGCCTGCAAGCATTAGCTCATTAGCTTTAATAGCTTGATAGGCTCTTTCTAGTTCGGCTTGCTGAATATGATCATTCACACCTTGTACTTCTAAGGGGTTATCACAAACAGCTGACTCAACAACGCCTCCTTCACTTACCGCTAAAGCAATACAATCCGTTAGGTAATATTCACCTTGCTTGTTATTCGGCTCGATCTGTTTTAACCAGCGCTTTAAGTCAGAACCTTTTGCAGCAATGAAGCCTGTATTAATTTCTTGGATTTTACGCTGCTCATCGTTTGCATCTTTCTCTTCAACGATGCTTACAATTTTTCCACTATTATCACGAACAATTCGACCATAACCAAAAGGATCATCCACATAGGTTGTCAAGACACTCAGTACAGAGTCTTCTAGTTTTTCTGCAAGCAACTTAAGTGTGTCTGGCTTGATTAATGGTACATCCCCATAAGCTATCAGAACCGTCATATCATCTTTAATCACAGCTTCGGCTTGTGCAACAGCATGACCTGTACCTTTTTGGTCGGCCTGTAACGCCCAATGGATATTTTTATTTTCGACTGTTTCTCGCACCAACTCTCCGCCATGCCCATAAACAATAGCCATTTCATCGATATTTAGTTGCAAACAACTATCAACCACATGTTGAAGCATTGGCTTGCCTCCTACAAGGTGCAACACCTTTGGAAGTGAGGAGTTCATGCGAGTACCTTTACCCGCCGCTAGAATAACTGGGAATATTTTCATAAGCCTGATAATATAATATTTATAATTTTATGGCTAAATTATAAGCAATTTATACAACTTGTGACACAAGAGAACAGATAAAACGTGGGATACAGTGGATAAATAATAAATTATAAAGCACACCCCCCTAGTTTTACATGATGTAAAACTAGGGGGGTGTGCTTTAGTGCTTTATTTGAAGAAGGTTTAGTACGTTTTACAACGTGCTTTATAGGGGCTAGTTTGCGCCCCCCAACGATACTCTAATGGCGCATGCGGATCAGAGATTATTTTTCCTGACGCAAGGTTTCGTCGTAAGTCTCTTAATGGCATGAAGTACTTCTCTCCTAAACTCATTTGTACCAGACAGAACTTATTCAATTCTTTTACTTCTGCTGGAGGTGGCTCAGCAGGAGAGAAAAGGGCTTTAGCCCAACGCTGTGGCTGCGTCCAATGTTTGTACTTACTATTTCTTTCATAGTGATTTTTTACTGCATTGAAAAAAGCCTTTAAACGTCGATCACGTGATGGTGTCGAGTAGTTATTATATTCGGTGCGCGTCATACATTTACGCCCTTTATTTTTCATTTGCTGTAATTTATAAAGCGCATCATAAACATACACACTACGATCATTAGCATACATACACATCGCGATTAAAAGCCGAAGCGTTTTTGCATCCGCCTCTTCCTTTCTTTTACCTAGTGCGCTTGCAATAATATTAGTAAAACGAACATAGTCATACTTAACTAACTTCGCAAGTTTAAACTGTTCGTCGCTGTAACCTGGCTGTCTCTTCAGAGACTTTCGAATATTTTGAGGCTGTATAAAACGACGATAGCCATCTTTTTTTCCTTTATGGTCTTCTGGCACATAAAATGGAAATGAAGGAATTCTATCTAAAAACCTTGGTGCTTTCGGTGTTGTTGAGGACATTACCTCAGCAACCCCTGTATCTGTGATATTTACAATCTGATATGAGTGAACATCTGGGGCGGCATATATATCACCAGGTTTAATATCATTTAGCGCTACAGGAAAAGTATCCCTTGCCAATGATCTTGTGCTGGTTACATTTGCAACATAGTCCATAAATTTACGAACACGTTTTGGTTCCGAATATTTATCCCAGCTTGTCATGCCATTGGTGATTGTTTTTCCACGCTTAGCGGGGTTATGAATAACAAAAGGTAATTTATACTCATATGAAAAGATAAGGCGCATCGCATAAGTGGCATCCGCACAATCATGAGAAAACTTATAATACATGGGTTTTTTCTCATTCATAAAGAACTCTTCAGTCCAGTTATTTTTTACCCAATGTTGATAACGTTTTTCCCAAACATCATTCCATGTATTTTCTGATTTCCAAATCATGGAGTATGCACTTGAGCAATAGATAATAAAAAAGAGTGAAAACACACCTTTTAAGTAAACCCTAATTATATTTTTCATAAAGTCCTTTTACTTACAATCCTTAATATCCCAACTTGTTATATTTTATTAGTAACATTAGGAGAGAACTATTTCATTCTGCAATTATACGAGATATTTACTACATTAGTTGCAAAAATATTTCACACCAAAGTGCACCCAAAAAAAATGGGACTGAGGCAAAAACCCCAGTCCCATTCTTAGCTCTGAAAAATCAGAGTAAAACGATCTTCTTTTAGCTTATCGCTGCATGAAGCGCTTAAGTGCTGAACGAGTACCTGCACCAACTACTCCATCGATAGGTCCTTTGTAGTAACCTTTCGCTTTCAACTTACGCTGTAGAGCAAATACATCAACCTGTGGTTGTCTT
>CAYOHT010000076.1:0-1693 GCA_964403815.1 uncultured Cocleimonas sp. | reverse complement strand
CCAAGGATTGTGACGAACTGGTGGACGTGTTACAACACGTGGTGGTGGAGCTACAGGCTCAACCGCTGCTGGTGGTGGTGTTGAAACAACTGGTGGTGGAGTCTCAACCTGTTGCTGTGAACCGGCTTGCTGTGAACCACCTGAACTCTGTACTTGTGAACCACCTGCTGACTGCTGAGAGCCACCAGAAGCTTGTGAACCACCAGCAACTTGCTGTGAACCCGCTGATTGTGAAGCGCCTGAATCGCCTGCAACTTGCTGTTGTGAACAACCTGTTGCAAATGCACCAGTTAATACTAGTGCTGCAATAGAAAGTTTATTTGTTATCTTCATAGTATGCATCCTTTACTACTTGTTAGTTATAAAATTTAAATGACCATTTGTGAACAAACGATCGGTAATTAATGTTTATTCGCAGACGGAGTATAGTCTTAAATTAAACCTTATTCAAAAAAAAATGGTAAAAAAACAACAATATTTGTATTTTTTTTACATCAAAAACACATAAGCGGTTGATTTAAAGCGACAAAGTCGCTATTTTTCCTACTGAATTCTTTTAAAAAAGAGCTACCTTAGAGCTTTTCCGACGCGATGAATCATCTCTATTTGTGCTTTTGCCGCATCAAGCTCTACTTTAATAGCCTCATAATCCAAATCTTCTGGGTCTTTTCCTGCCAAGGCATCTTCTGCACGTTTTTGAGCGTCTTTTGCAGTTTGCTCATCAAGATCTTCCGAGCGAACTGCTGTATCAGCCAAAATAGTAACAATTGAAGGTTGAACCTCCATAATACCACCAGCGACAAACAATGAAACTTCGCCATCATCCGTTTTATACTTTAATTCACCTGCTTTTAGCGTAGTGATAAGCTGAGAGTGACGTGGCATTACACCCAAATCTCCCATTGATCCTGGCGCTATCAGTTCCTGCACCGCACCTGAAAATAGTGACTCTTCAGCGCTTACAACATCTAACTGCATTGTCATAGCCATGCTTTAATTCCTATTGATCTCTGAAAAACAGCAAAAACTTAAGCGTCTTTACTGCCTTTTTCTATAGCTTCTTCAATTCCACCAACCATGTAGAATGATTGCTCAGGCAGATGATCATACTCACCTGCAAGAATTCCTTTAAAGCCTGATAATGTATCAGCTAATGAAACATATTTACCTGGCGCACCTGTAAATATTTCAGCCACATGAAATGGTTGAGATAAAAAGCGCTGAATACGACGCGCACGAGCAACCGTTTGCTTGTCACCTTCTGAAAGCTCGTCCATACCCAAAATAGCAATAATATCTTGAAGTTCTTTATAGCGTTGTAAAACACCCTGCACATCACGAGCAATACCGTAATGCTCTTCACCAATAACTAATGGATCTAACTGACGTGAAGATGAATCCAAGGGATCAACCGCTGGGTAAATACCTAGCTCGGCAATGTTACGAGAAAGTACTAATGTCGCATCCAAGTGAGCAAAGGTCGTTGCAGGAGAAGGGTCAGTCAAGTCATCCGCAGGTACATATACCGCTTGGAATGATGTGATAGAACCTTTCTTAGTAGACGTGATGCGCTCTTGAAGTGCGCCCATTTCTTCTGCCAATGTAGGCTGGTAACCAACCGCTGATGGCATACGACCAAGAAGTGCTGATACTTCAGTACCCGCAAGCGTGTAACGGTAGATGTTATCGATAA
>CAYOHT010000075.1:0-8881 GCA_964403815.1 uncultured Cocleimonas sp. | reverse complement strand
TGAGAAAGGTTCACCTGGCGCTGCTCTTAAGCGTGGTTGGGATCTTCGTACAAACAAGCAACTATAATCTGACTGTAGATTATAGTCTATGTTTGAAAATACCCGCTCTATGCGGGTATTTTTTTATAAAAAAACACTCTTAAATAAAAAACATCATGTAAAAGTGGGGGGGTGTGCTTTAATCTATTGAAAATACTAATTTAACATGATAATTAAGCAAAGTTTGCTAAAATACTGTGTAGATATAAACCTAAGGACGCATCATGAATATTCCACATCTAAAACCACTTTTCATTATTTTATGTTCAGCCTCATTGCTAATAGGTTGTAGTAAAGTGGGGGACTTGGTAAGCAACACAGGGGATTTCGTCTCTAAAACAGGGGAAATAATTGGCGGAAAGAAAAAAGAGCAGCCTGATGCACCTAAAACACCAGAAACACCAAAAGTAGAAATACCAAAAACACCCGAGATTATCAAAATACAAGAAGCCAAAGCCGCAACTGCTAAAGTACAAATTAGAACAACAAAAAATTTATCGCAATCACGCATCCAAGTTACAGTTATACAACTAAAATCCGGTGGGAAATTCCTAAGTTCTCGACTTTCTGATCTCGAATCTGATACTGAATCGACTCTAGGGTCCGACTTCATCAACAAACAAAGTATTAGTCTTAAACGTGGAGAGTCAAAAGAGCTAAATTTGGAAGTTGACCCCTCCACAAAAACACTAGGTGCGTTCGCTTCTTTTAAAGAACTAAATCAAACTATATGGCGAACTGGTGTACAATTACCCAAAGCTACAAATGCATCGTATACAATCCAAATCAATGTAGATAAAAAATTAATATCTGCCACAAGAAAATAAGATGAAGACTATAAAGAACCCCTCATCATTTTTAATTATATAGCAAGAGAGTTACTCTAAAATGAGCATTGAAAACCGCGTGTTATGGACAGAAGGTCTATTCCTTTGCCCACAAACGTTTCAACAACAAGAACGCTATCTAATGAACCAGATAGAATCTAGGAGTGCTCCTTTAATTCCATACTTTTGGGGGGTATCTGAGTATGCCGTTGACGAAGATAAACTTAAACATGGCATCTTCTCACTATTAAAATGCAATGGAGTTTTCCCGGATGGTACTCCTTTTGACATTTCAGGTGAGCTTCAAGAGTTAAATATTGATGACACTGAAACCAATAAATACATTTATATTGCGCTAGGAGCAAAACACCCTGACTCACCCGAAGTAACAGCAGAGTCAGATAGAGAAAAACACCAAACCCGCCGCTTCTACTCCACAGAAGGGCAAGTAAATGACATTCAAACAATTGATAGTCCACAGAAAACAGAGCAACTACATTTAGGCAGACTAAATATTCAGCTAATACTTTCAGAAACCCCAAAGAACAACTTCACACAGATACCTTTGGCTTTTTTAAAAGAACGAGATAAAAACTCAGGAATAAAACTAGATGACAGTTTTATTCCTGCTCTTTTGTCAGTTAATGCGAATAAAGTTTTACGTGAATATCTAGCCAATACACAAAACCTCTTATCAAGCAGAGGTAATGAATTATCTAGTCGATTATCTACAGCTGGGACAGGAGGCATAGCTGAAATCATAGACTTTAATATGCTTCAGGCAC
Source organism: uncultured Cocleimonas sp. (assembly GCA_964403815.1). GTDB lineage: Bacteria > Pseudomonadota > Gammaproteobacteria > Thiotrichales > Thiotrichaceae > Cocleimonas. The sequence goes on along the minus strand of CAYOHT010000075.1, from coordinate 7,230 downwards.
TGAATCGAAATATACCACTGTACAATTTCCTTAATAAACAATCTATACTTCACCCTCGTGAGCTTTATATACACTTAGCAAAATTAGCAGGAGAGTTAAGCACTTTTACCCGAACAGATCGTATGCCTATCACTTATCCCGATTATGTTCATGATGATTTAAAAACAAGCTTTGAAAGCTTAATGGCTGACTTGCATGAAAGCCTCACTTACATCAATATTCCTAAAGCGTACTCTCTTAATCTTGAAATTAACGAACGTTTTCCAAATATATACTCTGGATTATTTCCGGAGAATGTACTCGAAACGTCAAAATCTTATGTGTTGGCAGTATCATCCAGCTTAAGACAAAGCGAAATACTGAATCGTATTCCTGCACAGATTACTATTTCCGCAAAAGACCAATTATATAAACTTGTTCAATCTCACACGCCAGGTATTACTCTTGACTCACTAGCAGTTTGTCCAAGAGAGATACCTTATCACCAAGGATATGTATATTTTACAGTTAACAGCAGTCACGCTATGTGGAAGGATGTAAATAGCACTCGTAGCATCGCACTACACATCGACGGAAAATTTCCAGATTTACAATTAGAATTCTGGGCAATAAGAGCAGAAACTCATGAGTAATGACGACTTTTTCAAAGGAGACAATTCTGACCACACGCAAATTTACCCTATGCCTGGAGGCAAGCGGGAAGATGTTAATAAAATGCTTAATGCAGAGCAATCTCATGTTCCGCAACAGCAAGCGTCAGAATTTAATGATGGCTCGCATTACACTCGCTCTACATACAACACATTAACTGATGCCGCCTCTAGTTTGCTTATATTGGTAGGTCATGTTTCTAACACGCTAGAAGCGCATGACACCAATGCTTTAAAACAAAAAGTATCCACTGAACTAAATGATTTTTCACGTAAAGCCAAGTCACTCGGCTTTGGGGATGGGGTTATACACGACGCAACCTACATACTCTGTACGGCTATAGATGAAGCTGTATTAAACACTCCATGGGGCGAACAAAGTGGTTGGAGCCAAAATAGTTTATTAAGTATCTATTTTGGTAATGTTGCAGGTGGAAACTCATTTTTTGACCGCTTAAAAAAGCTTGGAGAAGATCCTAGTAAAAACCATCAGCTTTTGGGGCTTATGTATTATGCCTTAGCACTAGGATACCAAGGCAGATACCGCTCTGACCCAAATGCTCCTGCTAAGTTATCCCAGATTCGTCAATGGACAGCTGAAAAGATTAGACCCTTTATTCAGTTGCAGTCTGACCCTTATTTATCTCCACGATGGGAAGGCATTAAACAACGAAAAAGCTTGCTTCCAAGCTTCCTTCCAATGTGGCTTATTGGGGTAGCTACTTTAGGTTTGTTACTAGCTACTTTCAGCTTTTTCTTTTTTAACCTTACTTATGCATCAGGTAATGTCATTGATAAGATGCAAGCACTTCAAGATAAGCCACCACCCATTAAAGCAAAGGTAATTGAACCTTACATACCTGAACCAACTCTACCAAAACTCAGTGTTGTTTTTGCAGGCGAGAATCGTTTACAAATCGAAGATGATGACCCGTTACATACCTCAATTCGTATTCGTAGTGATTCCCTATTTAATTCTGGAAGCGCAACAATGACCGATGCTATACAGCCATTGCTTAAACAGTTATCAACAGAAATGAATATCCGCCCTGGCCAAATTAAAATAACAGGGCATACGGATAATATACGAATTAGTTCTTCTCTTAAGCTAAAATTCCCGAGCAATCAAATATTATCGCAAGCTCGTGCTGACACTGTTGCAAATATTATTCGCAACATATTAGATGATCAAGAAAGACTCTCAACACAAGGGAAAGGTAGTAATCAGCCCCTTGTTAGTAATAAAACACGAGAAGGTCGCTCAAAGAATCGTCGTGTAGAAATTGATATTTATAACTAATTAATACTTTGGGTCATCCAAGCTATTATTAACTTTTTAGGACACACTGCAATAACATGAGAAGTATTTTAAATTTTATAAAACAAGGTTGGTTTATTTCTCTCCTTGGTGTCATTGTGTTATCAGCAATCATATTTTTTGTTCTGCCCTTGTTTTTTGGCGATTACGAAAAGATAAACCTCATTATTTATATAAGTATTGCTGTTATCTTTACCATTTGGGCAATCATTTATTTGGTAAAATACCTTAAAGCACGTAAGAAAAACAAAGAGCTTCTTGAAGATATTGCTGAAGATGAACCTGAAGTTGACCCTGTTCAAATGCAAGTTGATGATGAGCTTGGTGTTTTACAAGGTAGGCTTGGAGAGGCGCTAACAGAGCTTCAAGGGTCAAAGTTTAAAACTCATAATGGTGACTCCAAATACCTATATCAACTTCCTTGGTATGTGATTATAGGCCCCCCAGGATCTGGTAAAACTACCCTGTTAAAAAATTCAAACCTCGACAGTCCCTTAAGTGATAAGTTTGGGCGTGAAGCTATTTCGGGAGTGGGAGGAACACGAAACTGTGATTGGTGGTTTGCAGAAGAAGCTGTTTTACTTGATACTGCCGGAAGATACACAACTCAAGATTCTAATAAAGAAGTTGATCAAAAAGCTTGGTTAGGCTTTCTCAGTATGCTGAAAAAGAACCGCCCACGTCGCCCTATCAATGGCATTATTATCGCTATTAGTTTAGATGAGTTATTGACTTCTCAGCGTTTACTAAAGCACGCAAAAGAAATAAGAAAACGCCTTCAAGAGCTCTACGAACAGTTCAATCTTACCTTACCTGTTTATCTTACAATCACTAAAAGCGATCTATTATCTGGATTTTCAGAGTTTTTCTATGATCTTGAGAAAGATGAGCGTAGCCAAGTCTGGGGGATTACGTTTACAGAAGACAATAAAGCCCTTTCTACCCCTCTTCCTCTTGTCGAGGCAGAACTGAACGAGCTGGAAGAACAACTCCATAAAAAAGTTGTTTATAAATTAGAAAAAGAAATAGACCTAGAACGAAGAAAAAAGATATACGCATTTCCACAACAGTTTGGTTCCATCAAGAAGACAGTTAATTCCTTTGTTGATGAAATATTTTCTTCATCCCGCTACCAGCATGAGATTCTACTGAGAGGTATTTACTTCACTAGTGCAGAACAAACTGGAACGCCAATAGACAAATTATTAAGCACCCTTTCCCATGTGTTTGGTTTCGAGCAAAAACCAAGTACACCCTTTCAGTCTGTTGGGAAAAGCTACTTTATTAATAACCTCTTAAATAAAGTAATTTTTCAGGAAGCTGATTTGGTAGGTGTTGATGAGAAGCATGAAAACCGTAAGCGCTGGTTTCAACGCACTGCTTTAGCAACGGCCTTATTAACCACCTTAACAGGAGCAGGACTCTGGTTTACCAGTTATACAAAAAATAATAGCTATACTGATATCGTTTTCAAAAACACTGAAACGCTCAAAGAGACCCTCGAAAATAGCCGAGAGAAAGATGATCTAGTAACCGCTACCGCCATCTTAAATAGAGCAAGAAACCTTGCCACACCGCAACCAGAATTATTAGCAACATTAGGTTTAGATCAAAAAGAACGGCTGATTTCAGAAGCTAACAACACTTATCATGATCTGCTTAAATCAAGATTACTTCCTCAAATTGTAAAAGTGTTAGAAGAAGAGTTACTAAACAATAAAACAAGTACTGCCAATCTATTCAAATCACTGAAGTCATACCTCATTCTTTCTGCAAACCATGATGAACACTTCAGCGCTAATAAAGATCTGATAAAAGAAATTGTAAAGAAGGCATGGTACAGAGATTATGCAACCTCACTCTCCCCGGAGCAATTAAGCGCCCTTGGGCAGCACATGAATGTGTTACTTGAGACAAGACCTACACAGCTGCCTCAACCACTTGATAAGGCCTTAATCAGCCAAACAAGAGCCATACTAGAAACATCAAAACTCAGCGGGCTAATATATAACCAAGTTAAATCACAACTATTATCTAGTTCAAAACTACCAAGCTTTGTTCTCGCAGGCTCTCGTGGCGTTGTCCCTAACGCAAGAAGTGTATTTCAACGCAAAAGTGGCACACCACTGGAAGAAGGAATCCCAGGGTTTTATACCTATAATGGCTATCGCGAATTTAGAAAAGTGAGCGGTGATCTCGTAGAAAGCTTTCTTGCGGATAACTGGGTGCTAGGAAATGAGTTAGCTAAGGTTAATCTTGTTGATACTCAGCTTGAAGTTGTTGGTCTCTATTTAGAAGAATATCAAGATGAATGGAATAACCTACTCCAAGATGTCAAAATAAAGTCTCCATCAAGCCTCAAACATGCTGCAGAAATCACCAACATACTCGCTGACCCCGTACAATCACCGATCACTCGCCTACTTGATGAAGTTGTAAAGCAGACCTATCTATCCAAACCACTAGAAGATGCAGCATCACCTGGAGGAGCTGTAGGCGGGAAGGTAGCCAAACAAACTGCCAAACAATTAGGCTATATCGCCGCTGCAAATACTGGGCGTATAGGGCAAATACTAGAAAGCTCTATATCAACTGATGACTTGGAGTCACTAGCAAAAAAGAAAACAGGCAAGAGTTTCGATATTGTTAGCGCACAGTTTTATAAAATTCGTCGCTTACGCTCAGAGGAAGGAGGCCAAACATTCAATGATGCTATCAAGCGCTTAGATGGTCTAAGCACAAGCTTACGAATACTCACTGGTACTCTCGCAGACGAGATGAGAAATGAACAACAAAGAACGGTAGCTAACGACCTTGAAACACTCAAGACAATTGCATTACGACAGCCTGCACCGTTAGGGGCATGGTTACTAGAAGTGCGCGCTGAAATAGTTTCACTATTAAGCGGAAACGTAAAGGGCATACTTAACACGCAATGGAAAACAAATATTTCATCATTTTGCCAGGGGAAGTTACAAGGGCGTTACCCTCTACAGCACAATTCACCTAAAGATATTGCAATCGATGACTTCTCAGAATTTTTTGGTCCAAATGGACGAATAGAGGTCTTTTTCAAGCAAAACCTTGCCAGTTCAATTGATAGAACTAGTAGTATATGGAAGTGGCGTGGCACAGGCCCCTCCCCTATATCTGATGAAACTCTCAGCCAATTCCAGCGAGCAGATAGAATCAAAAAATCATTCTTCCCACGTGGTAGTCAAATCCCAACAATCAGCTTTACCATAAAGCCTGTGAAGATTAGCGACAACTTAAGTCGTGTCACGCTTGATGTAGATGGAACCTCACTGGTATACGAAAACGGACGAGCTAATCCTGTTGCCATGAAATGGCCAGGTCCAAAACATGCGGGTTATGTATCACTAGAATCTGACAACGCGGACACTGGTGCTTCCAGCTCAGGTTCTAAAGAAGGCCCATGGGCAATCTACCAAATGTTTACCCGTAAAGGTCGACTAATAAAGAAAGATGACCATACATACAGATTAATCTTCAAAGAGGGTCTAAACTATATAGAGTTTCAAGTTTCTACAACAAGTAGTGATAATTCTTTTAATATGCTTAGCGACTTAACTAAGTTTAGATGCCCAACGGATTTAGCCAAATGATACAACTTAATCACCAAACACTTGGATATTTTGGAAAATTACCTTCACATGGTGACTTTATAAATCGTTATTTACCAAATTCATTCATCAACTCGTGGGACCAATGGCTACAAGAAACAATGGTCGCCTGTAAAGGTAGTCTGCCAGATAATTGGATAGCAACCTATATGACTATGCCAGTTTATCGATTCGCCTTATCTCCTGGAATATGCGGAGAAACAGCATGGATTGGTATCCTCATGCCGAGTCGTGACTATTCAGGTCGTTTATTCCCTTTTACTATGGCTGTCCCTTTACTGCCGAACCAAACTGCCGCTACACAAATTCCAAGCTCTCATGATGCATGGCTAAATAAGCTTCAAACTATTGCACTAACCACACTCACACCTGACTTCACACAAGACAGACTAACTGATGCGTTTGATCAAGCAATACGACAACTACAAACATCATGCCCAAATATTGCGACAGACCCATCAGAAATATCAAAAGGTATTTTACAAGCTCAAACTCAAAACCAGTTTGCTTGGCATACAAATCTCAATGGCTCACATGCCAACCAAGGCATTGCTGATGCATTAGATGCTACCCTTAAAGAATATTCCTTTGCCTACAGCATGTGGTGGACTAGTGAAAACACAGATCTAATGATCACTCAAGGGCTACCAAAAGCTAATATGATGCCAGCATTATTTGATAATGATTGGGAGCGCTGGGGGTGGAAAAATAATAAATACACTATCCTCCCAACAGCATCCAACCTTGAACCCGAAGAAGATAGCACCATCACGCTATGAACCAGAAATCCCCCTATTCGTTTGATTCAACAGGCAACACAGATGTAGGTTGCGTTAGAAAGCGAAATGAAGACAATATCCTACTATTACCTGACCAAGGCCTTTGGGTGGTAGCAGACGGCGCAGGCGGGCACTCTGATGGGCATGTCGCCAGCCAACTTATCGTAGATAACCTAAAAGCCTTTAAAAAAACAGATAGAATTGGCAGCGACGTAAATCACCTCTATAAAATACTCAATAACACCAACAATAAACTTCTTGAGCTAGCTCAATCTAATCAAATTATTGGCAGTACTGTCAGTGCATTTTTAAGCGATGGTGATATAGCTGTAATCCTCTGGGCAGGTGATAGCCCCCTTTATCGTCTACGCCAAAACCAACTCACACAGGTCATAGAAGACCACAACCGCGTTGAAGAGTTTTTACGCCAAGGTTTTAGTCAAGAAGAATGTGAAAAAATACCCCAATCACAACAACTCACTCACGCTCTAGGCGCAGCCTCACCTCTCGTTGTAGAAACAAAAATATTAAACTTACGAGAAGGGGATTTATTTCTTATTTGTAGTGACGGACTAACAAAGGAATTAAATAATACCGAAATATCAGAAGTTTTATCTAGCAATACAAGCATTGAAGAAAAACAAAAAGAACTGATCTCCAAAACCCTCTCCAAAGGAGCTAGAGATAATACAAGTGTTATTATAATTGCACCCACAATAAGTAACCCAAGCAATTAAGTTTAACTTAAAAACATCATGTAGTTTTGCATAAGTTCTAGCAGTCGTTCTAAAAGCGAACGAGCTATCATTCAAAAGTGGAGGGGTGTGCTTTTAGAAAAG
>CAYOHT010000074.1:2478-8984 GCA_964403815.1 uncultured Cocleimonas sp. | reverse complement strand
GCCATAGGGTAGGTTTTCTGTATCACCATATTCTTCTAATGCGCTTTCCATGGTTTGATGAATATTCACCACAGATTTAAGTTCTAGCTCTGGCATTGTTGTCATTAAGTTTTGTAACGCCAGTATTCCACCAGCCTGTACTTGCAGTTCTTTGTTATGCGGCATCGGTCCGTTGACTGTTACAACCTTTAAAGAGAAACGCGCATTGTTTCGCATACTGTCTAAAACACGGGTACAACGTGTCATTGCTATTTCTGATTGGCAAGCAACGCATTCACGCGTTGCAATTACAAACTTTCGTTTTAACTGGCAATCGCAACGACGATTGGTGATAGATTTCTCGAATATACAACGATTTGGATTCAGCTTGTTGTAAACCGTTTTGTATTGTTCTTCATCCATAATGATCGTGATTACTCAAGGTGTAATGTTTTCAAGCCCATTTGGGAAGAGGGTGTAGTAAAAGATAAAAACCGTAGGTTGGTGCTGAACTGGTGAAGCCAACGTGACACTGTTTGTTGGGCTTCACCAGTTCAGCACCAACCTACAATGGGGGTTTTACAATAACCTTAGGATAATAGGAACTAAGGATGTAAATACTACTTCTCCCACTCCATAGTCACCGTCTCTTCTCTCTTTTCCATCAATAATTCTTCAGCTTGTAATTGATTCGCCGCATGAATCATCTTAACGGTAATTCCTCCATTCAAAGGAAGCTCGGCTCTCATATCACGCGAGTAATTCTTCGCTTCTTTAAAGTTCTCAAATTCTTTTTCAAACTTAAGGTTTTTAACGATAGGGGTAGGTTGGGTAATTTTGTAAATGAAATAAGGCATGGAGCATCCAAAGTAACAATAATAAAATGTATTATGGGGTCAGTGTATTAGTATATCAACATTCTCTAATAAAGGTGTGGTTAATGGTAATAGACGCTTACGCATCACTGTTCCGACAGACTCATTGCCACTAAAAATGGGAATGAGGGTATGTTCACCCATTTGAGCGAGTATCAACATCGCTTCAACTAATGGGTGATCTACACTATCAAGAATTTCGAGCATAGCTTTCAAGTCGTCATTATCAGGTTTTTCGCAGACCTCTTGGCTATGTTCGACAGCTATTTCAATCGACCGAGTTCCACGATTATCCAACCGTAGTGTGTGTAGCGGTAGATCAAAAAATTTGCCGATAGCGATAAATAAAGAAATTACTACATCTTGGTCAACTGGCTTCTTTAGTGAGAGTTTGAGTGTTTCCAACCAGCGTTGTCCGTTTTCACTCAGAAGATCACACAAGGTTTGAGCGTAAACATTATCATTAATCAGTGGCTCGAGTGTTTTTAAAAGCCTTTGATGCTGGGAGCAGCAAGGTTTATCTAATGGAATTTGTGTCGGGTCAGCATGTAAAAATCCCACATAAAAAGGGTTACGTCTTTTAGCGCTTGCCCAAAGTTTTTCTTTATCGTCTTGCGTGATTAAATTGCCCTGCAAGCAAAGTCGTACCATATTTACGATGCTTACTTGTTTCTCTTCAAAGGGGAGGAACTCCATGAGATACGCCGCAAGCTCTTTGCCTAAGTCACCATTAGCAATCTCAGGGTATTCCATCAGGCGAATTGCCACTTCAGTTGTTGGTAACGCCCACCAAGCCCTTACGCCAATGTCGTGGCTGATTGTAGGAGCATGAACAACCGCAACAATCGCTTCTGGTTCGCCTAATAACAACATATGTTCTAGTGTGTTATCGGCATGACCCATACGCGTCCAGCGCTTTAGAAAGATGGGGTAACCGCCAGGTGAACCTGTAATTTTTAGCGAAAAGAGTTCTTTAACTATTTTTAAATATTGGTCATCACGGGTAGTGGGGTTGAGAACAATCTTGGCTTCACCTTGCTCGGTGAGCGCGTGGACTGTCATAGTGCCTTCGTTGATACGAATGGCTTTTAAGTCTTGTGCGAGGAGGACGTTTAGGCGGAGGTTGTCTTCGTTGGATAATTCCACGCGATTAAACAGTGTTGTTTCTTATGTTGTAGGGAACAACCATGTAAAAGTGGGGGGGTGTACATTTAAAACTATTGTTTAAGCACACCCCCCCACTTTTACATGATCCAAGCATTATCTAAGATTCAATTTCTGGAAGCTTCACCTGAATACTCAACTCGCGCAGTTGCTTGCGCGGCACATCGGCTGGTGCTTCGGTCAACATACACGCCGCAGTCTGTGTTTTAGGAAAAGCGATAACGTCGCGGATAGATTCTGTGTTGGTCATTAACATTACCAAGCGATCTAAACCAAATGCTAAACCACCTAATGGAGGACACCCAAACTTCAACGCCTTTAATAAGAAACCAAACTTATCATCAGCTTCTTTTTCAGAAATCCCCAAGGCATCAAAGGTTGCTGATTGCATATCAGATTGGTGAATACGAATTGATCCGCCACCCACTTCGTAGCCATTGATAACCATGTCGTAAGCATCTGATAATGCATCTGCGGGGTTAGCTTTAAGTTCTTCAACCGAACAGGTTGGAGCAGTAAATGGATGATGCAGTGCTTGGAAGCGATTATCTTTTTCATCCCATTCAAACATGGGGAAATCAACAATCCATAACGCAGCCCAATCGCCTTCTAATAACTCTAGGTCTTTGGCTAACTCCTCACGCAATGCGCCGAGCGCATCGTTTACAATTTTGGTTTTATCTGCACCGAAGAACACTAAATCGCCATCTTCTGCACCGACTTTTGCCATGATGTCCATTGCCACTTCATCTGGCAAGAATTTAAGAATAGGGGATTGTAAGCCCTCAACACCAGAAGCCAGTTCATTAACTTTAATGTACGCCAAACCACGTGCGCCATAACGGCTGACAAACTTAGTGTAGTTGTCGATAAGTTTGCGAGATAGCTTTGAGCCACCCGGAACACGAAGCGCCGCAACACGGCTACCTTCATCATTCGCTGGACCAGAGAAGACTTTGAAGTCCACGTTTTTCATTTGTTCACTAACTTCAACTAATATCAACGGGTTACGCATATCTGGCTTATCAGAGCCGTAGTTGTGCATCGCATCGGCGTAAGTCATGCGAGGCATTGGCTTGGGCAGATCAATATCGCGCGTGTCTTTAAACAATTTGCGGATCATGTTTTCCATCATGTCCATTACGTCGTCGCTTTTAACAAACGCCATTTCGATATCCACTTGGGTGAATTCTGGCTGGCGATCAGCACGCAAATCTTCATCACGAAAACAACGCGCCATTTGGTAATAACGATCAATTCCACCCATCATCAACATCTGCTTAAATAACTGTGGCGATTGTGGGAGCGCAAAGAAACTACCAGGATAGGTACGACTAGGTACAATATAATCACGCGCGCCTTCAGGAGTCGCCTTCGTCATGATTGGCGTTTCAATTTCTAAGAAGTCATTGTCTTCTAGGTAGTGACGCATAATGGATGACATTTTTGCGCGAGTTTTAATGCGTTGTTGCATTTCATCACGGCGTAAATCAACATAGCGATATTTTAGGCGGATGTCCTCGTTTACATCATCATCTAACTGGAATGGAGGAGTGTCTGATGCACTAAGAGTTTCAAGCGCTTTAGCAAACACTTCAATCTTACCGCTGGTGATGTTCTCGTTAATCATCCCGTCTGGACGATTGCGCACTAAACCAGTAATACGCAGAATATGCTCATTACGAATCGTTTCTGCTTGGGCAAACATGTCCTTATCATCAGGGTCAAACACGACTTGAACTAGCCCTTCGCCATCACGTAAATCAACAAAGATTACGCCTCCATGATCACGACGGCGATTAACCCATCCGCATAAAGTAACTTCTTGATCGAGAGATGATTCGTCAACTAATCCACAACGGTGAGTACGCATATTTAAACCTGATTTTTTTATATTAAAATGACATTAAAACAAGGGCGCGATTTTAAGCGTTGCGGGGGCTGGGCGCAAGCTAAAGGGCTTAGAATAGTATTATAAAAGCACACCCCCCCACTTTTACATGATGTTTGGTAAGTATGGGTGGGGATGGGGTCGCCTCGGCAGACCAGCTAACATAAGGATACTTACAAAGAAACTAACTATGCAGCAAGCTGAAGCTGGGTTATTTGTTTATGTTCTAAAGGACGATGAAAGAAGTAGCCTTGAGCTATATTACAAGCGTGTGCTTCTAAAAACTCTAGCTGCTCGAGTGTTTCTACTCCTTCCGCCACTATTTCAAGGTTAAGTGATTGCGCCATGCTAATAATGGTTTTAACCAAGATTAGGTCATCTTTGTCATCAGGTATTCCAGAGATAAACGCTTTATCAATTTTTAAAGTGGTTATGGGTAATTTTTTCAAATAACTTAGAGAGGAGTACCCTGTACCAAAATCATCCATAGATATTTTAACACCAAGTTTACGAAGCTTATCTAATTCTAGGATGGTATCTTCCGATATTTCAAATAGTGTTCTTTCTGTTAGCTCAATGCCAAATAAATCAGGGCTTAAATTAAATACTTTTAAATTAATTTTAAACTCATAAAGCAATGCATCAAAAATTGCTTTATTCCCTGATAGATTAATATTGATTCTTGTGTTTTTCATACCAGCCTGTTGCCATTCGAATTGTTGTTTACAAGCCTCATGCACAACAAATAGGTTTATTTTTTCAATTAAATTGGTTTTTTCAGCAAGCTCTATGAATTCATCAGTGGGTACATTTTCACCTTTTGAGTTTGTCCAACGTAGTAATGCTTCACATTCTGTGAAATCACCATCATTAATATTCATTAATGGTTGGTAAACTAAGCGTAGTTCTTGGTTTGTATTATTGTCATTGAGGATTGAATGAAGGGCGTGATTCATCTCATGTTCTTTTTCTAACTTGTCATTACTTTCTTTTGAGAAGAATGCAAAGCCATTTCGCCCTGCTTCTTTTGCACTATACATTGCAATATCAGCGTGCCTTAGTAAGGTTTCTGTATCATTCCCATCTTCAGGGTATATGCATACCCCCATACTTGCAGTGGCAAAAACTTCTGTTTTGTTGATAAGAAAGTTTGTATCGAGATATTGAGATAGTTTACGAATAAAGGTGTTAATTTCTTGCGGTTTTTTTACGCTTTGCAATATTAATACAAACTCATCTCCACCTAGTCGCGCAAAAAAATCTTCACTGGTGATTTGATAGCGAACTCTTGTAGTGAAATTACGTAGCACCTGATCCCCCACTTCATGGCCATAATTATCATTAATGTTTTTAAAATAGTCGATATCAAAAAAAACAATGGTGAAGGGCAATTTAGGGTGTTCTTTAATATGATCTTCAACAGTTTGGATAAACGCTGAACGATTTGGGAGGCTTGTAAGGACATCGGTACGTGCTAAAGAGGTAAGTTCAATGTCATTTCCTCTTTGTTTTTTTAACATATATAAAGCCAACAAAATACTAATTAAGACTGCAATAATATTAAAAGACAGTAAAGTAGAGTACGCCTTAGTATTTTTATCTTCTGTTTCTATGATGCTATCACGCACTGATACAGACTGAATAGATTCCAATTCTCTAATGAGTTCAAATGATTTTTTTTGATTTTCTAAAGTTTTAGTCACAAAGAGCTTTGTGGCTTCATCTTTTTCATCGTTATATATCAATTCATAAACAGCATACTGTAAAGACGCGTTATTTTGTATAACTGGATTAAGCTGAGCCAATAAAAACTTAAACTCAGAATTATTGGTTTGCTGCTCTAGTTTATTTCTAGCAACTACATATTCCGTTGCAATGGTATTAAACTCAAGATATAGGTCATCTATAACAAAAGGGTCATTGCTTTGAATCATTTCTACAAGAATGGTGGAACGTCGTAAAATGCCTTGCGACATTGTTTTAATATGGTTGTGACTAATATTTTTTTGTTTAACCGTGCCGACGATAAATTCAGAACTTTCTTTCATTAATGTAGTTGCATAGAATGATGTAAATACCATCATCGATATAATGAGGGTAAAACCAAGAGGCAATACATACCTATAGTTGAGTAATTTCTTGAATGTCATTATTATAATTATAATTATTATTTGACCTGTTATTGATATTTATTATACAGTAGCTATAAGCAGATTACCTATTTTAATGACGTATGGTTGTTTTTATAATGACTGTGTTTAAGCTTATTGAGCAGGTTTCTTTTTTGCTTTAGGGGATGAACCACCCGTAAACTTTCTCAACTGAAGTTGCTGCCCCATAACGCGTACACCTTTTAAATGTTTTTCAATCTCTTTTGGCATACCTTCGGGTAAGTCGACCGTTGAGTGGCTTCCACTAATCTCAATGTTTTGGATGTATTGGCTTTCTACGCCCGCCTCATTAGCGATTGCACCTACTATGTGTCTGGGTTCTGTACCATGTTCTTTGCCGACATCTAGGCGGTATGTCACCATGCCTGGCTGTGTTTCACCGCGCCTGCGTTTATTGCTACGAGAGCCTTCAGCATGACGAGAGCC
>CAYOHT010000074.1:0-2378 GCA_964403815.1 uncultured Cocleimonas sp. | reverse complement strand
TCAGCATGACGAGAGCCTTCTGAATGCTTTGAGCGAGTATCGCGGTTTGAGCCACGGTCACGATTATCTCGTCCACCACGTTCGCGTTTTCCTCGTTTATCGCCACGATCAGATCTATCACTAAAGCTAGAGTCAGGTATCGCTTTGGGTGTAACCAAAAGAGGGCGGTCGCGTTGTACTAAGAAGGCTAATGTTGCAGAGATTTGTCTTGGTGTTAAATCACCTTTATCTTCTAAATCTGCAATGATTTTTTCATAGAAATCTAATTTTTGAGAGGCTGCAGTTTCTGCTACCATGTCTTTAAAACGATTAATGCGCGCTTCGCTAATATCTTGTGGCGATGGAAGCTTTAGTGGCTCAATCGTCTGTCCTGTCGCACGTTCAATGCTGTGTAACATGCGCTTGCCATTGGGTGGCACAAACAGTATAGCCGTGCCTTTACGACCCGCACGACCCGTACGCCCGATACGGTGAACGTAGGACTCGGTATCGGCTGGCATATCGTAGTTGATAACGTGTGTGATACGTTCAACGTCTAAGCCACGAGCCACAACGTCGGTTGCGACGATAATATCAATACTGCCTTTTTTAAGCCGTGCGATAACTTTTTCACGCATCGACTGTTGAACGTCACCATTAAGCGCCACCGAGGCATAGCCGCGTGCGGAAAGTTTTTCTGATAGCTCGGTGGTCATATTCTTAGTACGTACAAAAATAATGATACCACCAAACTCTTCGGCTTCTAATAAACGTGTGAGCGCATCAAGTTTGAAGGTTGTTTTACCTGACCAATAATACTGGGTGATGGTCGAAACCGTTTCGGTTTTAGATTTAACTTTTATGTCCGCTGGGTCATTTAAGTATTTTTGTGTAATGCGTTTAATCGCATTCGGCATGGTCGCTGAAAAGAGAACCGTTTGGCGGGTGTCTGGTGTTTCTTTTAAAATCGTTTCAACATCGTCGATAAAGCCCATGCGTAGCATTTCGTCAGCCTCATCTAAAACCATCGCTTTTAGATTGCCTAGTTTTAATGTTTTTCGGCGCAGGTGATCCATTACTCGCCCAGGTGTTCCTACTACAACATGTGCGCCGCGTCTTAGCTGGCGCAGTTGAATATCAATACTTTGCCCACCGTAAATAGGCATAACATGAAAGCCTTTTAAATGGCGCGCATAGCTTTGCATAGCTTCTGCGACTTGAATCGCTAATTCGCGTGTTGGCGCAAGCACAAGGATTTGTGTGTCTTTACTTGATAAGTCAAGATTACTTAATAAAGGCAACGAGAAGGCGGCCGTTTTACCTGTACCTGTTTGCGCCTGCCCAATCATGTCACGACCTTCTAACAGATGCGGGATGGTTTCTGCTTGGATAGCAGATGGAGACTCGTATCCTGCCTCTTCAACAGCTTTAAGCACATCTTTTGAAAGCTTGAGATCAGCAAAACTGATGCTGGTTTCATTGGGGTCGGACTTTGATGAAGATGATGTTTCTTCTGAAGTTGACTGTTTTTTTGACGACATAGTAGGCACAATAATTATTTATGAAGGGCTGCCAAAAGCAGGGGCGCGGATTATACGCCTTTAACCGCTAACATCAATGTTGTTAGGCTATTTTGACTTTTTTTCTTTCAAACCTTTAATCACATCATCAATGGCATCTGATGTAATTGTTTTGTTTTTGTCGTTGTTAGAGCCATTAGAATCTGGGGCAACAACACCGAGTGACATAACAAGCTTTAGCGCATCTTCCACTTCAATATCTAACTTATTAGCTTCACTGATGGGAACAAACAAGATAAAACCAGAGGTTGGGTTAGGGGTTGTAGGCACAAACACCGTGACTAATTTATCACCTGCAACATCATCAATTACTTTAGGGCTATTACTGGTTTTAAAACACAAAGTCCAAATGCCTTTACGCGGGTATTCTATTAAATACACCTCGCTAAAGGTATCGCCCTCAGATGATAGTACCGTTTCAGTTACTTGTTTTACAGCAGAATAAATACTGCGTACGAGTGGGATACGGTCAAGTACGCTTTCCCCTAACTTTATCAAACGACGACCCGCAAAGTTGGTTAAGAAAAAGCCTGTGACAAAAATAATAACAGAAGCAACAACAATGCCCAGCCCAGGAATATCAAATCCAAATAAGGCCTCTGGTCGCCATTTATGTGGCAAGAAGAGAATCGTCTTATCCATTAAGTCGACAAGTAGCTTGATGACCAAAATAGTAATACCCAAAGGTACCCAAATTAGTAGGCCAGTCATTATGTATTTTCGTAATCTTGCAAGCATGGTTATTATCTTAGTAGTATTATTTTATTGAGTGAATTTTTTTCAGGTCTTGGATACTGCTTTCTTGGCAGGTTTTTTTGA
>CAYOHT010000073.1:0-9010 GCA_964403815.1 uncultured Cocleimonas sp. | reverse complement strand
GACAGAAACTTCGGATTAAGCCGAAGCTGGTAATAAAAAAAGGCACCATAATGGATGCCTTTTTTTCTTGTACTGTAAGAAAGTTAAGAGTTACCGATAAACTTCCAGTTTACGAATTTTTGCTATTGAGGTTGACATTGTCGCTACACCACTTGATAAGCGTTGAGCTATATATGCCTCTGAGCCATTAACCTTCTTTAACGCACCAGCAATAACTGTACCGTTACGTTTTAGAATTCTAATTGGCTTACCTACTAATGAATGAATACTTCCAACGCTGATAACGTGATATTTTGGCGCTATAAAGACTTTCTTTTCATTTTTCTTTAGCTCTTTAAGTGCTGCTGGTGGAATGAAATCGCGCTCTGTAAGCTTTGGTTTAAGATCACCGTCTAGGCTTTCCTCTTCTGCTAATACTTCTTCACCATTCTCATCAACAAGTGCTTCGCTAACAGACTCTTCAAAAGTTTGTAGGCTCATTTCACCACCTTTCATATCTTCTGCTATATTTTGAGCAATTGACACTTTATCTTTTGCCGTTGTACCGATTAAAGCTAAAGTATCATTAAATGATTTGCCATTTAATACAACCGCAGCGGTAGTGCCTATAAGAGCAACAGCAATAGTTGCAATAACCGTAGTAATTGCGCTACTCCAACTCATTTTATTAATATATTTAAATGCACCACTTAAAACAAGTGCCAAAACAGAAATCGAAAGTACCAACATTATCATAGGGTCTAAATTTTTAACAAAGACGGAAACTAATACATAAGCTACTGTAGCAAAAGTAGCGCCAACCAGTGATGCTAGTAGAATCCACTCCATAGAGTAACGTTTAGCAAGTAGCATTTTAGCAATTTTACTAACAACGACCAATGTGACTATTAATGCAACAAATAGAGATGCGTAGAAATACATGACAGTAACCTTCTTATAATTTTAATTATTAAATAATGACTTGATAACAATAAGCCCTGCTAAGCGCTTGCCTAGCAATATATAGTTACAATTAAGCCTTACGAAGCGGGCACTAGCAAGAATTGTCCGATAAACGCAGATTTGTACCGATTAAACGGCTTTAAAGTGAAAGATTCCAACTAAAGCTGTTTATGAAAAGTTCCATAATGATTATTTTTCCGCAGCTTTCATAGCCTCAACAATAGCATCCATTTGAGATGTAGGTGCTGTTGTTTTTTCGGATGTGGTTGTGTTGTTGCGGGTCTCTTTGCTTGGCTTGGTAAGCTCTTTTGTTTGAACGAGCTTTTCTTTGAGCTTATTACTTCTTTCAACAGTAACAGCGTTAGGTTCTTTCTCTTGCTTTGAAATCTCTGGTTTGCTGACAATGGGTTTGATAATCTTTTTCTGGGCTCGAATTTTCCTAATATCAGCTAATTGTTTGGTCAGAGAGGTATTTTCACTATTGAGTGCTTCTACTTTTTTTACTAATTGATCACTCGTCTTTATTTCTTCTGCTAGTTGTTGGGTGATGTGCTTCAAGTCTTTGCTTAGTTTTTTATTTTCAAGAAGTTGTTTTTTTGAGATTTTGCTTTGTCGGGTGTTTTTTTGTAATAGCTCTTCTATTTCTTTTCTATTTTTTTCGTTCTCATCTTTAACGGATACTGACTTTTTGTTGTTGGCTTCATCGGCATCTTGATCATCATTAGCAATGTCATTATTGGTAAATGTATTTGTTACGGTATTGGGCTTTGTGCCGGTAAGGTCTTGTATTTTTTGTGTAACGAGCAGTGAGGTACTATTGGATAAGTTACTGAAGACGAGAGCCGTTAAAAAAACCAGAAGAGTAATTAACAGTAATAAATACGCAAGAAATCGCCCCAGTCCTGATTTTGGCTTCCCGTTTGGGTCTACATATTCAATGTCGTAACGCGTTTCAATCATTTTTCTGCCAAGGTCTTAAGGATTGCCTGATTAAGTTGATTAGAGTTAGTAAGCTAAAAATATAGGGCTTGACTGGAGAGCCCTCTACGCATCATATAGTACACTAGGAGTTTGTTCGAGAATAGAAGTCGTAACGAAAATCATAGAAATATTATATGGTGGGTTTATTGAAAGAGGTGAATAGCATGGCTATTTAAGGAAAGACCGATCAAGTTTAATCGTTCAATTCATTATATTTATGGGATTTTCTACCGATACTCTATTCTTGGACAAGTTTCTAACGGCTCAAGGTTGGCACTTTCCTCTCAAATAAAACTTCGTAGGATTTTTTTGCTAGGTGGCGTTTTTCATTGTTATTCAGGCTTATTAGTCTGCTATAAATTTTGGTTTTTTCGTCAACGCTAATGTTGTAATTAGGCGTGATTTTTTTATCGAGATAGATTGACTCCATCGTGGTTAAAATAATACTTGATGCATAATATTCTGCCTGCCCTTTAGTAAACGGGCTGATTGAAAATATAAGCAATTTACTCAGCCAAATATTATGTCCTTCTTCTGTATTGGCTATTTGTGATAAATATGCACCTAGCTCTTCCATCGTATGCTCTAAACCACCCTCTGAAAGATCGGCATCCTTGAAAGTGGACTTTGTCCATGCAGGTGTTGCCCAGTCAGTCTTAACAATCTGGTGGTATGCTTCGTGATATTCGATGCTGGGGAGCATCACTGCATCTAATTTATCTAATAATGCTAACTCTTCCTGTGTAGGTGCAAACTTTTTGAAGGTTTCTTTCTTGTCATCTTTGCTTTTCTTACCCAGTAAAACACTAATGGCATCTAATCCATTTCCAAAAAGAGAGCTATCATTGTTGGTGTTTGTGCGACCCAAAGTTTGTTGCAGTTTTGAATTTTGCATGCGGTTTTTATCTTTGATGAGTTGCTTAATTAATCTTTTAACTTTTAATCTTTCTGACTTTTTTGGGTAAATTCTATTTAAGTCTTTTTTATAGCCTTTAGTGACGGCTTCTTCAATTTCATAGTGGCCTTGCATCCAGAATGGAATTACATAGTTACGACCTTGGAAGGTGAGTGCAGGTAAAACGGATTCGCGTGAAAAGTGTTCGATCCTCTTGGTCAATATGATTGAGCCAATACCACGATCTTTAAAAGTCAGTCCAAGCGCGCTATCAACAGCGGGGACTTTATCTACGCGTTTTACATGGAAAAGTGGCAACTCAATTTTATCCTTATTGCTCTCAGTGTCAGGGCTTGCATCAGCATAATAAAGTTGGTTGCGCTTGCTAACTTTATAAGTAGTCATCATCGTGGTGCGACATCGTTCAGGATTATTATTGCTCATCAGTGACTCGAGCTTTTTGAGCATCATCATTTCTTCCATAGGTGCATCAATCAGTGATGAGCAGGGTAAAGAAAATGATTTGGGTGAGAGGTAAAAGGGCAAATCTTTGGCATCAAAAAGTGTATTAACATCTTTAAAGCCCAGCATAATATCCTCACTGCTGGCGGTCGAATCTTTAAGCTTTTCTAACTGGGTATTTATAATGTCTCTGATACCATTTTTTTCTGGCAAATCGCTAAGAATTTTTGCTTGTTCTTTATTGATAATGGCGTCAACTTTTTCCATTATTGAGGCGCTGCCTTCGTTGTATTTAAGCAAAAGTTTACGATGTAGCAAGTCGGTGTAAAAAGGCAGGTGATTGGCAAGCACGTTTTGAATTCTGCGTTCTTGATACCAGCTATTAATATTAAATGCACCAAACAATAATGCAGCAATCAGGACTGGATAAAACAGCATTGCCTTAAAACCTAACATGCTAAAGGGTGAGGTTTTAGATGCGGTTTCAAGATTAAAGTCTTTCTTTCTTGTGAGCTGTGAAACTAATGCGCTGTTAAAGTCTTCGTCCAAAACAGGGTAAACTTTTTGAATACGAAACCATGCTAATACTTTTTGTTTCTGTTTTTGATAACGCAAGGCTAAAAGATAGCGGATAGGAAATATCCAGCCCTTATACGTTTTCGGCTCTTCAAAGTTATCGCTCAGCATCGCTTTGGGTCGGCTCTCGTTGTTGGCAAGTGCTTGTGATAAATATTTGAGAATGGTTTTATTTAGCATGGTTTTTATTACGACTTATTGCGCCCCCAAAAACTTGGAAACGCCGTTTATGCGTTTAATACGTTGCTGTGTTGTTTGTGGCACATAACAATTTGCAGCATCAACCAATGTGGTGGCATGTTCGCGAATGGTGTCATCAGCGATAGAATCTTTAAGACCACGTCTAAAACCACTCCAATCCCAGCCACAAACATACTCGGGCATTAATTTAAAACGGCTAATAATTGATTTCAACGGCACTTTTGCAGTTTTATAATCCTTGTTTTGCATAAAGTAGATACTGGTTAGCGTATCTTTTATTTGCTTGTAACCATCGGTTAAGCGTCCGCTGGAATTTATCTCTTCGAGTAGTTCTTGAAAAGTTTCCAAATCAATATTAGCGGTCACGTAAGTTTCCATCAAATCTAGATTAATCTCGCCTATAACATTCATGATGCTTTGTGATTTTTTAGGGACTTTATTTAATATTGCCCGACCTTTTTTAAGCTCATTGGTGGCGGTTTCAAGGTCATCGAAATACAGCCATGCAAGCGCCCCCGACTCGCGATGGCGGGAGGCGATATAGGCTGCCCCAAATATTTTGTTCTTTTCAATATGGTCGGTTGCTTCTTGAAAACATTGATAAGAAACTCGCGCTTTATCTAAGTCTCCCGCGTGATGCAAAATCGCGGTTGTGTACCAATATACGCTGTTGATGTAACCGTCGTTGCCCGCACACTGTACTTTTTTGGCATGTTCGAGTGTTTTTTCTACGTTCTTTTGTTTGTAGAAACATTCGGTTGCAAAGTCTTCTAAATCAGCTTTAATATCGCTTTCTGATTTTCTCCATTGAAGCTGTTGCCCAATGGTTTCAATGGATTTTTCGAGTTTTTCACAATCTTTTTCTGTGCTGAGAACTGATCGATAAGCTTCCATGAGTAAAACCACTTCTTTACGCTTTTCGCCAGGCGCACTAGGGATGTCACGCGCAGCACAACGAACAGGTGGCTCATAGCTACATTGGAAGGCAGGTTTACCTTCGCCGCCATCATCCCCTTCATTGGCGTTTTGTTGGTCACGTTTTAGCTTTTCGAGCGCATCGGGTTGCATCATGGATTGCATAAATTCCATGGGCGTTTGTGCGTTGGTGGCAGAGCGATTAAAGTCAAAAGTTAGCTCAGGGTTTTCTGCTTGCAAAGTAGTCATCACTTCTACCATTTGCTGTTTTGCCAGCCATTGAGTGAAGGCAAATTTTTCTGGGTTACTTCCTTTAGGTAGGGCTTCTGGCTTGCTCAGCATGGTCCAAAAAATACCTGCAGCAAACAAGATTAAAATGAGTGGTATGAAGGCGAATAATAATAGTTTTGCACGAGTATGATCACGTTTTTGTTCTAAACGTCGTTCTAACCTTTCAGCACGATGGAGTGTCTGTTGATCGGTACTTTTAATGGCTTTTTTGTAATATTTATCTGCTTCTTTGCTGTTGTCTGTGTGACGATAAAGCTCGGCAACACTATAGTTTAATTCTGGGTTGCTAACGTCTGTTGCTAATTTCTTTTTTGCGTATTCGAGTAAGTCTTCTATAGAAATATCTTCTGCTAAACCCCAGCTTTTTTTAAGTTGTGAAAAAGGTGTTTTCATTTCTTTTCACCATTCTTTATGCTAGTTGTACTGTCGCCGCCATTACCTAAATACGAAGGCAGATAAACACATCGACGGCTAAAGCTTCTGTCACAAATATTGGCTGGAGATTCACTATTCACTGGTTGCCAACCTGTTTTGATGGCGTGTCTCTTTAGATATTCTCGAGCTTTTCTAAAGCCTTCAAAACCACTGCCTGAACTACTGCCATCTTCGGTGTTGTCATAAACAAAAAAGTAGGCAAATTGTCTTTTGGGGTCAAGTTTATCCAAACTTTTACGTAGGTCAGAGTTTCGCTTATCAAGCTCATCAAACTCAGGCCATTCGCTGGTGTCCCTAGCAAAAAAGGAAATACCCTTGTCTTCATCAATTTGACCTAGCAAGCCAGAATATTCTAAATTAAAAAGGCGCTTGCTTGCAGCGCCACCGCTGGTTGCTTGCAAGGCAGCATTGGCAAATAGCGTATCGGTATCCATGGCCAATATACGATCGTTTTTGCTGATAAAAAAGGCGGGTGATAAATCTGTGGCGTGCTCCAGCGGGATTTCTAGTTGGTAGGTTTTGTTGTCGTCGTGAATCAAATTAATCACGGCAAAAATAATCAGTATACCTACGGAGTTGGAGACAATATCGGTAAGCGAATCAAGGCTAATGAGATTTTTCATTCGGACGGCTTCCCATTCTTTTTTAAGCTTAACGTCCAATTAGAATCCAATGGTTCTAAGCCGATGGAAATTGCCACAGAGTCTGGCGTAAGGGTCATCACATCACGAATTTTTTGGTACGCCTGACTACCGTTGGGATAAATACCAAAGAGTATAAATTCTTCATAAAGATAGTTGGCTTTTAAAGCAATTTCATTGAGTGTGCGAATATCGTGAAGCGCATCTAAGATATCGTCAACATCAGGCTCTACAGCGGCATTCATGATTGAGCCTGTATGATTTTTAAGCTTCTCAACCAGTTGTTTGCGTTGTTGCAGAATGACATCAATAACAGCTTTGTCTGAATCATCAACCACCGCTTGTAATTTGTGTAAATTTTTAGTGGGCGGCACGGTAATAATGCCATCGGGTAAACTGAAGATCTGATAGGCTATTTTGTAACCTGTTTCAAGCTGAGCGGTGAGCTCAATTTTTTGTGGTGCGCTATAACTACTCAATACATTAATAAAAGACAGCACACCCATCACGCAAAGAAAAATACTTAAAAAAGGAAATAGACTAATCTCCAAACGATCATCTTGGCGGTAGCGGGCATAGCGTGTAGCGCGAGACATACTCATTGTGCTTAGTCTTTTTTACCTAGCTTTGATGTGAAAACTGTCTCGTATAAATCTTCCATTGTTTCCTGTAAGGCTTTGATTTGAGTGCTAAGGTTTTTGACTTCATTGGCGACTGCTTTGGTGCTTGCTGAT
The DNA here is from genome assembly GCA_964403815.1 of uncultured Cocleimonas sp. Taxonomy (GTDB): domain Bacteria; phylum Pseudomonadota; class Gammaproteobacteria; order Thiotrichales; family Thiotrichaceae; genus Cocleimonas. The sequence goes on along the minus strand of CAYOHT010000073.1, from coordinate 1,937 downwards.
GAATCACCGCCACTTGTAGCTATCGCCTGTGGGCTAGCACTTGAATTGTCTTCTAATAAAGTGTGTTGTTGTAGCAAGGGCTTTATATCGTGAAACCAGCGCTCATCTAAATCAATCAAATAAGCTTCTTCATCCTTTTCAAGCGTGAGCATAAACATCATCAAAGGAATACTTAGCAATAATGCGAGCAAGGTGGTATCAAATGCAGTGGCTAATGAATTGGTCACTAAAGGCAAGTTATCTTTAAGCATCGACGATACATCGGTGACAGAGTTTGTATCCGTCATTGCATTTGAAAAGTGTGCGATACCGTTGCTAATCCCCCAAACCGTGCCAATGAAGCCAAGGATGGGGATTGCCCAAACCATAAAGCGTGGCAGTGAAAAAGAGCCTTTTAGATATTCGCGTTCTTTAATCGCAAAGGTTTCATCCACATCATTGTCGTGATGTTTAAGGAAAAGCGATAAGCGTGTGCGTGATAAATTATTACTACTGATGCCATGGTTTTTACTCGCATTTTGTAATGCATCATAAAGCTCATCTTTCTCTGGCTCGCTAGAAGAAGCGTCTGAGATTATGCCGTTGAGCACTTGGCTGGTTATTATATCGCTTTGCTGTTGTTCTTTTTTAAGCCGTTTGCTTTTAAGGTAAAGGTGAAAAAAGCTAGCGCTAAAAAACCAAAGGATAATTGGAGAAATCCAGTTGCCAAAAAACAATTTAAGGCTGCGAGGAAAACTACTGGAATCCCCAAAAAACCAATACAAAGCAAGCGCAGGCGCTAAAACAAGTAAGGCAGTAATAATGAGCGGAAACTTAAAAGGTTGTTCGATAGGGTAGTTGTTAATAATGTCAGGCGTGTTGTTATTAAAGTTTTGTGTGGTCACGCGTTATGCTCCAGTGTATGGCTAAATAATAGAGTGTACTTTAGCATATTAGGACAACATAACAGAGGATTAGTTTAGCTAAGAGTTTCTGATACAGATCATGTAAAAGTGGGGGGGTGTGCTTCCCTTCTACAAGACCAGGATAAACTATAAGCTCAGCAGAACTGCTTTTTAATACAATAAAAAAAGGAGCCTCAAAAGAGGCTCCTTAAAATACAGCATTTATTATTCTAGTTATTATTGTTTATTACCCTACGGCGGATGAATGCCAATAAACCAAGCATCAAGAAACCAAGTGGGAAACTACCACCGCTTGATTCACCTTCAGCCAAAGTTGTCACAACTTCAGGGTTCTTGGGTAATTCTAGTGATTTATTACGTAGATTCTTTTCATCTTCTGCTGTTGCTTCTTTGGGTTTAGATGAAGCATCTTCATTGATCGTAAATCTAACAGGTTGCTCCACTGCCCCCAGACACCATTAACCTTAGCGGCTACATACCATTCGCCAGAACCACTAGGGTTTTTCTGTGTCGTCCAATTCCAACATGTGTTTATATTGTTTGGACAATGAAATGCACTTGATCTAGCTGCCATATATGAAATAACCTTTTTATTATCAAGGCGACTATAAATAGCATAACCTTCTGCGCCTTTAACAGGTGTAAATACATATCCAGCACCCCAACGGTTGGTTGTAGATCTTATCGGAGTTGGTACTGCAGTGGTTACAGGCGGCACGACAATAACAGCGTCTTTTGTAAAGCTAGCTGTGAGTGTTACGTTTTTACTAACATTGCTATCGGTTCTTGTTGCGCTTGTTTTGCCATCTGACCATTTAACAAAGCTGTACCCATCATTAGCTACAGCTGTTACCGCTGTCCCTGATGCGCCTCTTTTTATCTTTTGGCTGGTAGTATCTGTGACTTTTCCGCCATTTTCTGCTTGGTAGCTTAAGGTGTAGATGACAGGAATGGTTACACAACCTTTTTCTTTCGTAATCAACACACTATCAGATACAGACTTACTGCCTGTTTTAGAAACGGTTAGTGTAT
>CAYOHT010000072.1:0-9019 GCA_964403815.1 uncultured Cocleimonas sp. | reverse complement strand
TTCGCTCTTTTATTCATGAAAATTATCGATGCTCATGCACATCTTGACAAACGAGCCATCGAAGGTATGGAAACTCCTTATGGTACTGATTATTCTGTTTGATAAAGATATTATGGCGGCTGGCTTCTACTAGCTGATCGTTTTCATTGAAAAGCACTACATCGTAAAAGCCTTTTTTTGTCGCTTGCTCAAACGCTTGGTTGTAATGTTCTCGGCGTGAGGTTTTGTGGTGTTGAAAGATCGAGGTGCTATCAATTTTCTTATCGCTGATGGTGATTTTCTTCGGCGTACCATCGTCTTTTTCGACAGGACTGTGAGTGATTTTTATTTCACCATTTTGGTAGGTGGTTAGTCTAATTTTATGAATACCTGAGAAGAGTGATTTTTTTATCTCGTTGAGTTTTTCTTTAATCGTTGAGTGATCAATCTTAAAACCAAAAGAGTTGGCAGATTTTGATAGCCGTTTTAAATGCTGGTCGATATTTATAAACTCGCCTTTGTCGGCATCCAATCTAAAACTTTCGATTAGGTAAAAGTCTTGGTTTAAGCTGGTTAAAAAGTCTGCTTTTAATAAGCATTCCTTATATTCATCCTCAGCGTCGCTTTCATAAATAATACCGCTGCCGATACCCATTTCGCAGCTATTGTCTGTGCCAATAACAATGGTGCGAATCGGCACGTTAAAATAGAAATCATCGTTGGGTTGTAGGTAGCCGATAGCGCCTGTGTAAATGCCACGCGGCTCGGTTTCTAGCTCGTTGATGATTTCCATAGTGCGTATTTTAGGTGCGCCTGTAATTGATCCGCAGGGAAATAGCGCGTGCAATAAGTCACTAAAGCTAAGGTTATTTTTGAGCGTGCCTTTTACCGTAGAAATCATCTGGTGCAGACTTTTAAAGGTTTGCACTTGGAACAGGTTTTTGACATGCACACTGCCTGTCTGACAAACCCTGCCGAAATCATTTCTAATTAAATCTACAATCATTACGTTTTCGGATAGTGTTTTTGAATCGCTTTTTAAAAAACGAACAATCGCATCATCTTCTTGTTTATCTTTGCCGCGTTTGGCTGTGCCTTTCATGGGTTTTGAGGTGAGCGTGTCACCGCCTTTTTTGATGAAAAGCTCAGGCGATAAGGAAACAATTTTTGATTCAGGAAAGTTGAGTAATGCGCCAAATTCCACAGGTTGTTTTTTTCGTAATGCTTTATAAAGCGACGCGGCTGTGCCTTGCAATTTGAATTTGTATTTTAATGTGTAATTGATTTGGTAAGTATCGCCTGCCGTTATGTACTGTTTGATTTTTGAAATGGCTTTTAAATAAGCAGGTTTTGATACGTTTAATTGCAAATCATGCAAGCAGAGCTGTGATGCGGGGAATAGCTCAGCGCGCTCAAAACAGGCTTCGATGTCATCGTGACTGGGGCGTTGTAAATCTTTAAACGCGATAAAATAAAGCAAAGGTTGCTGTGTTTTTTTGTGGCGCGGCTGGCTAGTTCTATCAATATTTTTATCAATAAAGTGATAACCCGCTTCATAAGAAAGATAGCCACAAAGGTACAAACCTTGTTTTTTGTATTCTTCAATCTTTGCTAGAGCAGGTGCGAGTTCACTCTCGGTGCGCGCAATAATTTCGTGTTGAGGATTTGAGAAAAGCAAATTATGCGAATCACTCTTGGGTGATTTAGAATCATCCAAAAGTGCAAAAGTGGCATCACTGCTTAATAGGTTTGATAAGGTTTGCATAACTACTGAATATTGTAGCTGTGGGAGTCAAAAGAGTAACGAGTTATTAGCGTTTTATTTGTGATTTCTCTTTATCGATTGCTAATTCGGCATTGTTATTTGCAGCATCGTTAGCTGGGCGTCTGCCTATGCTCACACTAGAAAACCCTTCTAAAACCATTTGTCCAAAGGCTCGGGGCGATTTCCATGCGGTGTCGGCATTACTGCTCCATGAGATTTTGGCATCGCGCGAATAACCGTTATCATCATCGTTGATTTGAATTTCAAACCCTAAAGTGTGTTCTGATCTTGGTCTAACGCGCAAAACAGTCCATGGGATTTTCACATTCAGTTGATAACCTTGTGGATTTTGGCGCATCGAGTATTGAATATCCTTGATGTCTTCTTTGGGTGTTTTTCCACCCACACTGATTTTAGAATCGCCCAATCTAAAGGTAAGGTGATAGTCGTTAAATCCATCGTAAGTCTCAGATCGGCTGGCATCGGCATCAATATAAATTTCTATCGAATCATCTGCCCATAATTCTTTTGAATCAGAAACGTGGGTTTCATCGACCACACTTACCCAAAGATAAAGATTTTTATTATCCCAGTTTGCGCGCCACCTTGCGGTTAAATCGCGCGGGTTTTGAATAGTACCTTGTACAATCTTATTGATTAATTTAGCGTCTGTTTTGTGCAGCGTGTTTGCCCCCGCTAATTGTCTAGGGATGATGGCAAAGGTCGCATTGCTTTTGCTTCGCTGACCAGAAACTAGATGTTTAGGGATGCGTGTTGGCTTTTTAAGGCGTACCACATTACCGCTGGAACAAGCTTTCCACCAACAAGGGTTTGAGCGACTAAAACCGAGTAATGCACGATATTTTGGCGCTTGCGCAGGGTTTTCTGCTATATGTTCTTTAATCCCCCAGCTGCCGTGCCATGTTGATGGGCGTGGAGCCGAGAAGGCAATAAACAGTTTTCCGCCAAGTTTCTTCCAGCCTGCTAATAATTGATAATAGGCTTGCGCCATGCGCGGGTCTTTATTGGCTTTGTAAAGGTGCGGTGTTGCGCCTTGCGTCATCGAATGTGTTTTGTGATGCACGAGGTGCTGTCCGCCTTCATAGGCAATTAAATCAACACCAAAACCTTTGGTGATTTGCCCCTGTTTTTTTACAAATTCTAAAATGTTTTTGATAGAGTATCGATTTTTGGGTTCGTAAATGGCTTTAAAAACATCGTTGACACTTTTGATGGAAGACATTTTATCTTGTGCAAAATGAAAGTAAGGACCAACCGCTACAGCATCCACATTCTTATAAGCATTTTGAAAGCCGAGTATGGTTTCGGTAAGCTTTGTATCGGTCGTCATACCGCCCATAACGCGTATTAAGCGTTGTTTTCCGCCGAAGACTTTCTCAAAGGTTTTAAAGATGCGTACGCTTTGGAGGGAGTAATATTTTGAGCCAGCGATATTACGGTTTTTATCCAGCTTGAGCTTGTAACCTGTCTGCTTCATATGCTCGGCTTGCGGCACAAAGATATTGTTCCAAGTCTCGTTAGAATATTCGATATACACGCGTAAGTTGGGTTTAAGTTTTTGCTTAACCATTTGCGCAAAACGATAGATGAAGGCATTGTCGGCGTTATGCGGAATATTAAACCAAGGGTCAACATCCAGCGTATTCGCAAGGCTGATCATCACTTCAAGCGGCACACCGCGTACCCCTTCTTTGCCGCCCCATGTTGCTTTGCTGAGAGTGGGGCGATTAGCCCACGAGCGGATATTATTTCGCGTTACGCCCGCCATATTCATAAAACGAATGACTTTAAAGTCTTTCATGAAATTCAAGAACTCAGGGTTGAATAGTGTGGTATTTTTATCAAAAGATAAATATTGATTCGGCGCACATTGCCTGTCGCTCGAAACACGTTTGAAAGGATTGGCTTTACAAATACCGCCGGGCATAACGATGCGGATATTTTTAATGTAATCTTTAGGATCACTTTCATCGATAAATAAAGTAGCAGTGTAAGAAGGGTACAACTGACCTTTTTGCGGCATCGGCACGAGTTTAATCGTGTCTCGACCTTCAGAATGTTTGATCAGTTTGGCACTTGCGCCATAACGCAACTTACCTTTGCCTTCGTATAAAACTGTGTATTCACCTTTGGGAAGGGCATCAATAGGAATATGGCTTAAAAAACGTGTGCCTGCTTTTCCACCATTTAAGTTCTGCGGCCAGCCATTTTTATCAAATTTCACATTGCCTTTGGTAAACCATGGGCGTGCCTCATCAAACGGCAAGGCATAGCGAAATAAATCAATAAAAGGCACGCTGGAATCAACCTCCAATGCTTCATTGGTGTTCATGCCCAACGGTGAGGTGTAGTTTGGCGGGAGTGCAAGCGCAACAGAAAATGCGCATACGCTAAGCACAGTCAGGCTTAGTTGTAATATTTTTTGTATGAATCCGTTCATATCTTTTAGTTTTTTATTCAGCTGCGTTGGGTGTTCAGACAGAAGTTAATCTGATTGGTTCTCATAGTTTCGATCAATGTTTTGATGAGGAAGCAGTAGAATTATTAGCCCTGTTGTTTATTAGATAATTTTGTTTGATGATTATAACGTAAACAAGAATGTAAATGGAGATGAAATACCCTGTAAAACTGGGGGTGTGCTTCTATTATTTATAGAATGAGACCTCAGCATTAAACTTTTCCAAAAGAAAAGCCCACCTGTAGCAGTAACTACAGATGGACTTTAGTGTTGTTTTAAGCGGTTATTGAAACAAGGCAAGCTTTGCGGCTAAGCCTTCAATAGCTGGCTTAATAATATCGCCTACTCCTGGAATAGCGCCAACCTTGTCAATCAATGATTTTAACTGTGGAACAGCGCTGGAAATTGCGCCTTTAATTGGTGCTCGCGCTGCCTCTGGCATTTTATCCAGCATACCCGCAATATTGCCCAGTTTATCTGTTGCACCTGTTATTTGAGGTAGTGCGGCTTTTGCAGAATCTGCATCGGTAATGCTGCCTAATGAGCCTGTAAGCGAACTGAATACATTTTTAACCTCACTGCCAACATCGTTGGCTTGCGTCACGCTGGTTGTTGCAGAATTGACTGCCTCGCTACCTTTATCTTTCATAAAGAAGTTATAAGCTAGTAATGCTGCGCCCACTAATAAGACTAGTGGGAGTAGTTTGCTTATGAGTGATTTACCTTCAGTTTGTGTTGTGTTAACCGTTTCACGAACAGTTTCCGCTGCATTTGAAGAAAAGTCATTAAGCTGAAATCCTGATGGCACAGACTTGGCAATATTATCTTTTTGCCCTTTAAACATATCCATTAAACTGCCAACATTAAAGCCACCACTGCCACCCATGAGTTTACGTTTAATCACACCAAATATAATAGGCGCAAGTAAGCCAAGCAATGATTTAACAGGGCCTTTACCCGCGCCACTAAAGCCTGCAATTGAGCTAACTAAGCTGCCCAAGCCATTACCACCAAGAAGTGAACCAAGTGCACTAGAGCCAGCGTTCATCATTGAGCTTTGACCGCTTCCGCCGAGTAAACCGCCCAAATTATCCAAGATGCTATCGTCTTGATCGTTGATAGTGTTAAAGAGTGAGTCAGCCCCTGAACTTGATGAGCCTGAGTTCATTAATCCGCTGAGTAACCCTGGGATGGCGCTGGCAATAGCCGAGCCGTTTTGTGAGTCAGAGCCGCCGAGAAGGCTGCCGAGTTGACCGGTTACTTGGTCGCTAAGTTGATCTTTTATTAGGTCTGTAATGTTAAAACTCATAATGTATATCCTTTAGACAAAGTAAATGAACGCATATCTCTAGAATATAGTATAAATAATCTTTAATGCCACGTATTAATTATAAATAGATATTATGGAGCTGTAGTAGCTATGGTTGTAAGCGTTTGACAATCCAATTGTTTCCATCATTACGCGAATATTCAAAACGATCATGAAGGCGATCTTCACCACCTTGCCAAAACTCAATCGTTTCTGGCACCACACGATAACCACCCCAAAAATCAGGCAGTGGGATTTTGCCTTGGGTGAATTTGCTTTTCATCTTTTGAAGCTGGGCTTCAAGAATTTGGCGAGATGAAATGGGTGAACTTTGTGCCGATGCCCATGCGCCGAGCTGACTTCCCCGTGGGCGTGAGAGAAAATATTTTAGTGATTCAGTTGTGCTGATTTTCGTCGCTGTGCCGTTGATTTCGATTTGGCGTTCTAGCGTTGTCCATGGGAAAAGTAACGATACGTTGTTATTTTCTTCAATTTGTTTAGATTTCTGACTGCTATAATTGGTAAAGAAAACAAAGCCTTTCTCATCAAAAGTTTTGAGCAAAACCGTGCGCTGTGTAGGTTTTCCATCGGCAGAAGCAGTGGCAAGGCTCATGGCGCTGGCATCGGGAATATTGGCATCCATCGCTTGGGTGAACCATTTTTCAAACTGCTCAAAAGGGGAGTCGCTTAGGTCTTTTTTATTAAGCCCATCCTTTGTGTATTCGCGCCTGTAGTCTCCTATATCCATGTGATTATTATAATATAAAGCACAGTTCTGTTGAGCTTGTCGAATACACCCCCTCACTTTTACATGATGCTTTCTTCTGTGAAATAAACATCATGTGAAAGTGGGGGGGTGTGTTTGTGTGTATTAACAATCTCATTATGCTTCCAATTCTTCCCAACGATCATACTTGGTTTTAAGTATAGCATTTATTTTTTGCAACTCATCAGTAACAGCGGCCGTTACACGATGTTCTTGTTTAAAGAAATTTGGATCAGCCATTTGCGTTTCTAAATCAGAAACTTTGCTTTCTAATATCTCAATTTCTTTAGGAAGGTTTTTTAGCTCTTGTTGGTCATTGAAGCTTAGTTTCTTGTTTGGTTTTTCACTGGTTTTTGTTTCTGTAACGGCTTCTTTTTTCTCTACCGCTTTCTCTACTGCTTTCGCTTTCTTCTTTTCTGGCTTTTTAGCTGTAGATCTTTGGCGCAACCAATCATCATAACTGCCGACGTATTCACTAATGACTCCTTCGCCTTCAAACACAAAACAACTGGTCACAAGATTGTTAATAAAGGCACGATCATGGCTGACGATTAATACTGTGCCAGTGTAGTTGAGCAGTAGCTCTTCTAAAAGCTCCAGCGTATCGACATCTAAATCGTTGGTTGGCTCATCGAGAACCAAAACATTGGCGGGCTTGATAAATAGCTTTGCGAGTAGCAGACGATTACGCTCACCACCTGATAAAGCATTCACTGGCGAATTTGCGCGATCAGGAGCAAATAAGAAGTCTTGTAAATAGCTGATAACGTGTTTTTCTTTGCCGTTGACCGTGACTTTATCTGCGCCACGATCAAGGTTGTCTTTTACTGTGCGGTTCTCATCTAGCTGGCTGCGGAGTTGGTCAAAATAGGCAACTTGTAGATTGGTGCCTTGAATGATTTTACTTTCTGGGTTTTTATCGGGCTCTAACTCGCCGAGTAAAATTTTGAGCAAGGTGGTTTTTCCCACACCGTTAGGGCCGATTAAGCCAATCTTATCGCCGCGTTGTACTAATGCAGAAAAATCATCAACCAGCACACGTCCAGTGGGAAGTGTGTAACTGATGTGTTCAACTTCAACCACGCGCTTGCCCGTTTTTTGTCCGACATCAACTTGGATATTAACCGAGCCTTGTTGTTCACGGCGCTCGCTACGCTCATCGCGCATTTTTTCTAGCGAGCGTACGCGACCTTCGTTTCTGGTGCGGCGGGCTTTGATGCCTTGACGAATCCAGACCTCTTCTTGTGCAAGTTTTTTATCAAAGCGAGCATTTTCTAATTCTTCGGCGTGTAGTGTTTCTTCTTTGCGACGCAAAAAGTTTTCATAATCGCCTGGCCAGCTTGTTGCTTGGCCACGATCAATCTCGACAATACGCGTAGCAAGACGGCGTAAAAACGAACGATCATGCGTGATGAAAACTAACGAGCTATTAAAGCTGAGCAAAAAATCTTCTAGCCAAATAATTGCTTCAATATCCAAGTGGTTAGTTGGCTCGTCGAGTAATAAAACATCGGGTTCTTGCACCAGCGCTCGCGCGAGTAAAACACGGCGTTTGACTCCACCAGAAAGCTGTCCAAAATCCACATCAGGGTTTAATTCAAGGCGTGATATTACCGTGTCGATAGTAGTTTGAAAGTGCCAGCCATTGCAGGCCTCAAGATCGTGTTGGATTCTTTCAAAACGCTTCATCCAATCTTCTGAGCCAATGTCATCCTCTTCATTCATCGCGTGAAATTTGCTTAATAATTCGCCTGCTTCTTCCAAGCCAGAGGCAACCACTTCATAAACACTGCCCGACATATCACGTGGCACTTCTTGTTCTAGCTGGGCGATAACCGCACCTTTTTCGATAATGATTTCACCCGAATCTGCTTTAATCTCACCGTTAAGCACCTTCATAAGTGTAGATTTTCCAGCGCCGTTTCGTCCGATAAGACAAATGCGCTCATTGGGGTTTATCGTCATGCTGAGGTTATCGAGAAGTGCAGGACCACCGAAGCTGACTTGGATATTTTGTAATTGGATTAATGCCATTGGAGTTCTAGTGTTCTTGGTTTAGGAGCGAATAATTTCGCCGCTGATACTATCACGGATTACCGTTGGAGTTAGTAAATTCCCAGTGTTTCCATCAAGAATGGCATCAATATTGTCACCTAATTGTTCAACTACTTCTTTTGCTGATTTTGCAGGTTCTAAACCTGATAGATTTGCACTGGTTGAAACGATGGCAGAATTTAAGGATTCGCAAAGCTCATGTACAAGTGGATGCTGGCTAATACGAATGGCAAGTGAATTAAAATCACCTGTTAGCCATTTGGGCGCCGAATCTAAGGCAGGGTAGATATAGGTTGTGGCATTCGGCTTAGTAAATACAAGTTGTTCATCTGAGAGTGGCTTGAGATATTTTGTAACTTGACCAAAGTTTGAAGCAACCAGAATCAGTCCTTTATTTATAGGGCGTTGTTTAAGCGCTAATAATCGTGTGACGGCTTCTTCATTATCAGGGTCACAACCTAAGCCGAATACTGCTTCGGTTGGATAGGCGAAAACGCCCCCACTATGAAAGAGTTCTTTTAGGTCGTGTGGTTGCTCGGTGGTAAACATCAATCATCATGTAAAAGTAGGGGGTGTGCTTCGCTACTTCTTTTTAGCAGGTGCTTTTTTCTTCGCAGGCTTCTTCTTTGTAGCTTTCTTTTTAGGCTTTTTCTTAGCAGGTAGGTG
>CAYOHT010000071.1:1157-9403 GCA_964403815.1 uncultured Cocleimonas sp. | reverse complement strand
ATCCAGAAAGACCGCTTTTTTTCAACTACTCATACACCAGATTTGGGCATAGCTCGGAAATAACAGGAAAGAAGGGAACTCGCTAGCGCTCAAACAACTTCTTTCTGATCTGTTATTTCTTGCGATGGTCGTTGCTTTGAGAGGTAAATAAACCTGAGCATAATTATATTATTCTTTAGAGAGATTTACTTCCTTAAATTCTTCTGGGGTAAGTACTCTTGTTGGAATATTCATATAACTATAAACTGCTTTTGCTTTTTTATTGAGATTGCCATCATTTGAAATAAAAAAACCAGCATGATAGCCATTGGCAACATGCTCCATGTCATTTTGAGATGCGTTAAAGCGGTCTTTGCCTTTCCTTAAACTTCTATAATCATCCATATGATAACCAAATAAGTTTAACAGTTTGTAATAAGCTCTTACTTCTTCTCTCGTGCTACCCAAAGATAGGGTATATCCTTTCATAAGCTTCATTATTTTGGGTAGTATTTGATTTGAGGGTATTTCATCAAAATTGATGTTTTGTTTACGGAACCATTGTTTTGCTTCATCAGGGTTGTTGCTCTTGAAGCCATCAAAGTTTATTTCTTCAATGCTATTAGTAATTTTCTTTTGTTGTTCTTTGAGTTGTTTTTTAATAAGAACATATTGGTTTTTTTGAAATTCGTTGAAGTCAATGCCTGTATCTTTAAAATCTTCTTCTTTAAGGCTACTTAGTATTCTTTTTGCTTCACTATTGAATGCTTGAGCATTTTCTGCGTTTTCAGTAAATAAATCTTTGAAGGTTTCGTCGACTTTTACGCCTGATAATTTTTTATCTAATTTTGTAAATACACTATTTACAGATTGCTCGATAGAGTTATTACATTTCTGGTTATAGTTATCCCATATAGTATGAGGGTCTACAAAATCAAGCTTTTGTAATTCATGGTCTATATGTATTGCCATAGTGTCATGTAAAAGATGAATATGTTCATCAATATATTCTTTTTTAGTAATCTGCTTAATCTCTTTTAGATGCACATCAGAATATAATAAATGACACTTTTGCTCTTTAATACGTATGTATATATAAGCAAAGGGTGATATTGGATTAGCTTTAAGTTTTCTATATCGTAAATCTGATAATACGTTTTGATCTAAGTAAATTGTTTGTAACATACAAGCGATATTATCATGTTTTAGTAGTTATTCGTAATACAAACCATTTCAATCTATCATATGAGTTGTCAGAATATATATGGTCTCAACTCCTCTTCAAAGCAACGAGTATCGCAAGAAATAACAGATCAGAAAGAAGGTTGTTTGAGCGTAGCGAGTTCCCTTCTTTCCTGTTATTTCCTCACTGAAGGTAAAACTAAGATGCTTTGAAGTTAAACGGCATTTCTTTGGTTACTTTCTTGCTGCCGCAGGCAAGAAAGTAACTCGTAGCCCGTAACATATATACGAAGAGAAAACCCAAGCTAGCAAGCGACGAAAACACCCACTCAAATCTAAATACTAAAACATCATATAAAAGTGTGGGGGTGTGGTTTATAATGCGTATTCCTTGTTACGCAACAGGAAATAAACTATAATATACAGCTATGATTAAAAGCTTTAAGCATAAGGGACTGAAAAAGTTTTTTATTAAGGGAAGCTTGTCGGGCATTCAGGCGAATCATGCTGAGAGGCTTAGTGACAGGCTTGCTTTTTTAAATGTGGCTGAAACGGCTGAAGATATGAGGAAGCCAGGGTACCGACTACATGAGTTGACTGGTGATCTTAAAGGACGATGGTCTATCAATGTATCAGGCAATTGGCGTATAACATTTGAATTTAAAGACGGTGATGCATACATCGTTGATTACGAGGACTACCACTAATGACTTATCAACAGCATAACCCCCCACATGTAGGCGGAATGATTTATAGAACTTACATTGAGCCTTTTGATAAGCTTTCTGCTAATAAAGTGGCTGATGCTTTGGGCGTGGCGCGAAGTACTTTCAACCGTCTTTTGAACGGCGTTTCTGATTTGTCACCAGAAATGGCAGTTCGTTTGTCTGTTGTTTTAGGTAGCTCTGCTGAGAGCTGGATGAGATTACAGGAAAACTATGATCTCTGGAAAGCTAGGGAAAAGGTGGATACTGAAAAACTTAACCGTATTGATTTTGAAGAAGTGGCTTAGGTTAAAAATATAAAACATCATGTAAAAGTAGGGGGGTGTGCATCCACACTATCTAACAATAACCACCAAAGTACCCACTGAGACTAATTCAAACAACTCCACAACATCCAAATTTCCCATCCGAATACACCCATGTGACACTGGCTGCCCGAGTAATCCTTCCTCATCCGTCCCATGAATGTAAATATAGCGATCATGCGAATCAACATCCCCACCTTTATTAACGCCATCCTCCATGCCTTCTAGCCAGAGTATCCGTGAGGTGATGTTATCAGCCCCGCTTTTTTGATTTGGCTCAGTGAGTATTTTGGCAATTTTATGAGTATCGATACGTGCATTGAAGATTGTCGCTAACGCAGAATTCTCACCAATCTTATGAGAGATAGAATGTATGCCTAGCGGGGTTTTGTAACTGCCGCTTAGGTTTCCCGTACCCGCTTTAGCGCTGGATATGGTGTAGGTTTTTGTGATTTGATTGTTTTCTGTCAAAGCGAGTTTTTGCTGGCTGATAGAAATGATGATGAGTGGGTCTGTGGATGATTTTGGAAAGCGAGTTTCTAAATCATCTAAGGTGTCTTTTAAAGACCATGTAAAAGTGGGGGGGTGTGCCTTGCTCATATATAAAACAAGGGAAGATCAATCACTGTCAGACATATCAATCGCTACTCGCTCTTCTGCTTGCTTCTTTCTTGCATCGTTGCGCTTTGATTCTAGCTCGGTGAAGTAACTTTCTGATTCGCCTGTGATGTACTCGCCTGTGAATACAGAGCAATCAAAATCTTTAAGGTCTGGGTTTCCTGTGGTGATGGCATCAATCAAATCATCAAGGCTTTGATAGATTAATTTATCCGCGCCAATAGCGGTGGCAACTTCGGCTTCTGTTTTGCCATGTGCGATGAGTTCTGTCGCGGCGGGCATGTCGATGCCGTAAATATTGGGGTAACGGATGGCGGGTGAGGCTGAGGCGAAGTAAACATTTTTTGCGCCTGAGTCACGTGCCATTTGGACGATCTCGCGTGAGGTTGTTCCGCGTACGATGGAGTCATCCACCAACATGACGTTCTTGCCTTTAAACTCAATGTCGAGCGGGTTCAATTTGCGGCGGACAGATTTTTTACGTTCTGCTTGTCCTGGCATGATAAAGGTACGACCGATATAACGGTTTTTGATATAGCCTTCGCGATAAGGAACACCCAGTGTAATGGCTAGTTCTAATGCGGATGTACGGCTGGTATCAGGAATAGGGATGACGACATCAATATCGTGGTTCTTCCATTCGCGATCAATGCGCTCAGCAAGGTTGTGACCCATACGCATACGCGCTTTGTGTACAAAGACATTGTCGATAACCGAGTCAGGGCGCGCAAAGTATACGTATTCAAAAATACAGCTATTGTAGCGGGCTTTGTCTGAGCATTGTTGCGTGTGTACTTCTCCTTTGGCGGTAATGAAGATTGCTTCACCAGGCTCAATATCACGAACAATCTCGTAGCCTTGGGTTACTAAAGCAACACTTTCAGAGGCGATCATATGATCAGTGCCATTTTTTGTTTCGCGCTTGCCATACACTAAGGGGCGGATGCCGTTAGGGTCACGAAAGCCGACAATACCATCACGCGTAATCATCGCAACAACAGCATAAGCACCTTGGCAGCGTTTGTGTACGCCTGCTACTGCTGTGAATATTTCTTCGGGATGTACGCGGTAAGTCGCGCACTTTTGTAATTCTTGGGCGAAAATATTGAGTAATATTTCAGAATCAGAATCGGTGTTGATGTGGCGACGATCTTGTTTGTAGAGCTCTTTCTTTAATGCGGGGGCATTGGTTAAGTTACCATTATGACCCATTGATATTCCATAAGGAGAATTCACATAAAAAGGTTGTGCCTCTGAGGCTGATGATGAGCCTGCAGTGGGGTAGCGTAGATGACCAATGCCCATATTACCGAGCAAGCCTTGCATGTTCTTTTCATGAAAAACATCATTAACCAATCCGTTCTTACGGCGAATGTATAAGCGCTTGCCATCGCTGGTCACCATGCCTGCAGCATCTTGCCCGCGGTGTTGAAGGACTAATAAGCCGTCGTATATTTCTTGATTTACAGGGCTGTTGCTAAGAATGCCAATAATTCCGCACATGGGGTTTTTCCAAAATTAAGTAGGGCTTAGTTGCTTGAGGGGGTAATTCCTGGTGCAATGCTATCGGTGGTTGAGGGGCTTAATATTGTTGATCCACTCTCAGAGCTTGGGCTTGCAGTAGGCGGCGTTGTATTGCCTAAGCTATCATCAATGTACTTATTAATATCATCTGGTACTTTTGATTTTATCCATATAGCAGCCTCTTGAAACTTTGGAACAAATTTGGATTTTGCCCATGCGTCTTGCTTAGGTAGCTCGGTTAATCCCAGTAACATTGTTAGCAAGCTTATTGCTAATGCACCTAAAAGAGCGCCTAAACCTATCCCTAAAATACGGTCAAAAGTTCCAAAACCAACTGACTTGATTAGCTTATGAAGTATGGCATTAACAATGGCACCAACAATTAAAACGCCTAAAAATATTAATAAAGCGGCTAGAGCAGTTTGGGCAAAATCGCTACCCAGTTTTATAGGTAGCGCGGAGGCAAGTTGGTCTTTATAAGTAAAGGCAAGAAAGGCGGCGACTACCCATGTGGCTATGAATGTTGTCATCCATACTAGGCCACGCATAAATCCAATCAGAGCTGTGATCAAAATGATTACAACTATGGTTACATCGATATAATTAACATCCATTTAAAACTATCCTTTGAAGGTGGAGGGTAGGACAATTACAGACTCTTAGTTAGATATAACCAAGCTGTTTTGTATAAAGAAGTTTTTCTGGTAGCGTTTTTTCATGCCTTCTTGCGCTTTTATTGCAGCGTTTCTGCTGCTATGTCCACCAACACGAACACGGTATAAAACTTTGTTGTCTCTTGTAGTTTGTGTAACAAATACGTTGTAGCCCTCAGACTTCATTGTGTTTGCAAGCTTGCCAGCACGTGACTGGCTAGAAGTTGCTAATAATTGGATAGCATATTTTCCCGCAGGAGCCGTTGATGGAATTGGTGTTGATGACTCTGCTGTAGGCTTATTGGGTGCTTTGTCTTGCTTAGGTGCTTTCGCTTGTTTTGGTGCAACTGGTTTTTTAGGCTGCTTTTTTTCTACAATTTCAGGTTTAAATGCTTTCTTTATCTTTTTAGTTGTATCAGCTGTGCTTGCAACAACACTGTCTTTAACAGTTTTTGTGGTTTCTTTCATTTTAGGCATTGCTGTAGATGTAGTGTTATCCACTATCTCTTTTTGCTCATTTGGCAGTGAAGGGCGTATGGCAAAGCCAGGCTTTGTGTCTTGTATTGCGGCAGACGTGGAATCCATTGTAGGCTGTATCGTATCTGCAACCGTATCCTTTACACCTTCTGCAGAAGCAATGATGGCTACACCTGCACCTTTTGCTTTATCACTAATGCTACTGACAGAGCTATCTAGTCTATCTTTGCTTGCGGCAAGTAAGGTACTTGTTGTTTCAGTATCTGTGTCGGATGAGCCAGTAAGGCTAGGAATATTCATTTCAGGAGCGCCTGGGAGTTTCATGTTGACAACTTCCTGTCGTTGACTACTTTTGTCTTTAAGTAAGTATCCCAATAACAATGCTGCAATTACTGCTAGAACGATTGCCCCAATACCACGTTTTACCATTGCGTTATCCATGATTCTGTCTTGCTCCTTTTTGTACCGTGTGTTAGTTTTTAGAGATGTTTATTTGCATTTATCCCCATGCAAATCTCTCATTAATTTAATAACTTCGGATACTACCAGAAAAGAACCGAAAGCAACTACTCTATCTTGTAAATTACTGGTAGTTTTAATGGATTTAATTGCATCTGAGAAACTTTGGTGACTTAGAGTCGCGTTATTCGGGTTTTTTTCATTAATAATTTCTTTTAGTGTATGCAATGAAGTGCTTCTTGAGCCTTCGAGTTCTACGATATGCCATTCTTCAACTTCCGCACTCATAATTTTAACGACTTGTTTAATATCTTTATCTTTTAACATTGAAAATAATGCAATGTTTTTTCCTTTGATAGGATTTGAATGGAGGTGTTTGGCTAGCTGTTTGGCTGCATGAGGATTATGAGCTACATCGACTAACCATTCAGGGTTGTGGTAAATAGTTTGTAATCTTCCCGTTAAAGAAGTGTTTTTAAGACCTTGTTTTATATGTTCTTGTGTCGTGGGTAATAAGTTGTTAATTACCTGCAGCCCTGCAAGAACAGTGGCTGCATTATTGAGTTGAAACTCTCCTGCAAGCGCGGGTAAAGGTAGGGTGCGGTTTTTGCTAAAACCTTCCCATGTCCAAGTATCATCAGCATTTTTTTGATACAAAAAGTCATGATTAAGTTGATAAAGGCTCGCGCCAATACGTTGTGCTTCTTTTGCAATATTAGCGGGAGGGTCTAAGTCACCACAGATTATGGGAATGCCTTTTCGCATAATTCCCGACTTTTCGATGGCAATAACTTCACGATCATCGCCCAACCAATCTACATGGTCAATTCCAATATTGGTAATGATGGCAAGTGACGTATTCCATAGGTTTGATGCATCTAGTCTCCCGCCTAATCCCACTTCGAGAATTACTACATCTACTTTCTGTCCAATGAAAATAAGCATAGCGGCGAGTGTGCCAAATTCAAAATAGGTGAGGCTAATGGTGCCGCGTGCTTTATCAATTTCCTCAAAGGCTTCTACGATTAAGTTATCGTTAGCGTTAATGGCGTTGAGTTTAATACGTTCGTTATAATCAATGAGATGAGGGGATGTGTAGCTACCTGTTTTATAGTCCTGCGCGGTTAGGATGGACTCGATTAAGGCTACTGTTGAGCCTTTGCCGTTAGTCCCTGCCACAGTGATAATAGGAAAAGCAGGGGAGATTATGTCTAATTTATGGGCAACCTCACGAATTCGACCTAAACCCAAGTCAATTTCAGAGAGGTGAAGTGTTTCTTGCCAACTTAGCCATTCTGCTAGTGTTTTCTTCATCACTATAATACTGCGGCACAGTATTAACTGGCTTTTTTCTTATCGTTTTTTTTAGTTTTAGTTTTTGTTTCTGCCTCTGCCTCATCGGTTTCTCTATCGGCAGTGGGCTCTGGTTGAACTATAGCATCAATTTCTGCCATGTTTTCGGGGCGTGGTTTATGCATCATCATGCAAAGCATGTCAGCAATTTCTTGGCGTAACTTTTGACGTGGGATAATTCGATCAATAGCGCCTTTATCGATTAAAAACTCACTGCGCTGAAAACCTTCGGGCAATGTTTCACCTACAGTCTGCTCTATAACGCGAGGACCTGCAAAACCGACTAAAGCTTTTGGCTCCGCAATAATGGTATCGCCTAGCATCGCAAAGCTTGCTGATACTCCACCCATGGTCGGATCGGTTAGTACAGAAATAAATGGCAAATCCGCTTCGGAGAGCTTGGTTAATGCTGCACTGGTTTTTGCCATTTGCATAAGTGAGAAAAGCGCCTCTTGCATACGCGCACCGCCACTGGCAGAAAATACTACAAACGGAATCTTTTCACGGATACAAACATCCACACCCTGTACAAAGCGTTCGCCAACTACGGAGCCCATTGAACCACCCATAAAGCCAAAATCAAAGGCGGCGGCTACTAACGGAACACCATGCACCTGTCCTTTTGTAACGAGTAGTGCATCTTTTTCACCACGACTTTTTTGAGCTGTAGCAATACGGTCTTTGTATTTTTTATCGTCTTTGAATCCGAGAATATCAATGGGTGTAATATTTTCTGCAATATTTTCACGGTTTTCTTTATCAAGAAAGAAATCGAGTCTTGTTCGACCGCCTAAGCGTTCATGATGGTCACACTTAGGGCAAACTTCCAAATTCCGCTCAAGGTCAGCACGATACAAAACAGCGCTACACGATGGACATTTGTGCCAAAGCCCTTCGGGGATCGAACGCTTTTTTGAGGTTGTACCTTCGGTACGAATGCGTGATGGGATTAGTTTTTCAAACCAACTCAT
>CAYOHT010000071.1:0-1057 GCA_964403815.1 uncultured Cocleimonas sp. | reverse complement strand
GTGCGCATTGAAACCAATAACGCACCTATCTGATCCATGATTGTATCAGCATCATCGATATTGTTTTCAATAATTTTCACAACGGCGCTACCAACAATAGAACCATCCGAAACCTTTGACACAGCAGAAGCGGTATCCGCATCTTTAACGCCAAAGCCAACAGCCACAGGTAGTTTAGAAATTGATTTGATGGTAGTCACGCGTTTCGCAACCTCATCAACATTCAACGCGCTAGAACCCGTCACGCCTTTTAGTGAAACATAATAAAGAAAACCACTACCTGCATCGGATATTTTCTTAATCCGCTCATTGGTTGTGGTGGGCGACAATAAAAAGATAGGGTCAATATTGTGTGATTTTAAAATCGGCACAATCTCAGTTGCTTCTTCAGGCGGTAGGTCAACCGTTAGTAAACCATCCACGCCAGCGCTTGAAGCTGCTTGTGCGAATTCTTCGTAGCCCATTGTTTCTACGGGGTTTAAGTAGCCCATAAGTACAACGGGTGTGGTGTCATCGGTTTTACGAAACTCAGTCATCATCGCAAGGGTATCGCGCAAACTGGTGTGATGCACTAAAGCGCGTTCACAGGCTAACTGCACGGTTGGCCCATCTGCCATAGGGTCAGAAAAGGGAATGCCTAATTCGATAATATCAGCACCCGATTCAACCATGCGATGCATAAGTGGAACGGTTATTGAAGGGTTAGAATCGCCTGCGGTAATATAGGGCATTAATGCTTTTTTGCCTGATGCTTGCAGTTTTTCAAAACATGATGTTAGCCGACTCATAGCTTGATACCCTCCAACGCTGCAACCGTGTTGATGTCTTTATCGCCACGACCTGATAGATTCACAATGATATTTTTATCGCTCGACATCGTAGGTGCAAGCTTCATCGCATACGCTAGCGCATGGCTACTTTCTAACGCAGGAATAATCCCTTCGATGCGAGTGAGTGCATGAAAGGCTTCCATCGCCTCATCATCGGTAATCGCAACATAACTCGCACGACCTGTGTCTTTCAAAAAGCAATGCTCGGGCCCAACACCAGGATAATC
>CAYOHT010000070.1:0-9609 GCA_964403815.1 uncultured Cocleimonas sp. | reverse complement strand
CCAGTGTTTTAGGAATTTTAATAATGACTAAATCGTAAGATTGTTTTAAATCTTCGCTAGATGGAATGGACAAGTGCTTGGCATCTAGTTGATTAAGGTTGAAATTCTCTTGGGTGGATAAATGGGACAGATAAGAATCAGACCAGCTATGCGTTGTGTGTTGATGTAATGCAATGGGAAGCGCACCAAAGCTATCGTTGATAATTAAAATAGCACACCCCCCCACTTTTACATGATGTTTTACACTTTTATCTAAAGCATCATGTAAAACTGGGGGGGTGTGCTCGACAGGCTCAGCAGAACTGTGCTCTGGCGAATTGTTAAGGTGATTCTCAAATAGCGTAGATAACAGTAATTCATCCGCAGCGTCCCATGCGCGCAAATCACCTTTGTCGGTTTTTGGCAAGCGTTCTAATAAAAACTCGCCCGATTGGGTAACCAATTTCATAAATCTATACCTCTCTTACAACGCGGAAGCCTAAGTTAGTATCCATCTCTTCATAAAGGCGCTTTTTACGCGCGGCACTGCGCGCATGAATCGCGGCATCAAACCACGAGCCACCTTTAGTGACAACCCATTGGCTAATATGATCTGAGCTACCATCACGGTTGCTATTGAGGTGACTATCTCTCCAAGGTGAATCGGTAAACTCCCAAACATTCCCATGTACGTCATGTAAGCCCCAGTTATTAGCAGGTTTAGTGCCTACTTCTAAAGCTTTCCCCATGGGTACGCATTTTGGTAAATACCAGCGCTTCCTTTTTTTCGCCTCGTTATAAGGAAAAAAAGAATGAAAATGTACCTCTTTGCAGCTTACTTCATCGCCAAAGTGAAAAGCACTGGTTGTGCCAGCGCGGGCAGCATACTCCCATTCAGATTCTGTCGGTAAGCGATAATGCTCGCCTGTTTGATCGCTTAACCATTTTAGATATAAATAAGCATCGGTCGCACGAATATTAATCATCGGCTCTTTACCCTGTGCCCAAATTAATTCGGTGCGAATAAACCACTCGGTGTCTTGTTGAAAAAACGCAAAATCATCGGCAGTAATTGCAAATCGTCCTATTGCAAAGGGTTTGTGAATTTGTGTGTAATGTTGCGGGTATTCTTCACGGCTATGACCAAATTCATCCTGCACAGAACCCATTTCATACTTTCCTGCAGGAATAACAGTAAGTTCTGGTGCTTTGCAGCCATTTTTTAATGTATCTGAAAAATAAGCATTCAGATTGAGTCTCTCAGCAGTTTTTTCTTGTAGCTGCTTAATTTCCGCAGGCGAAAGATCAGGCAGAAAGACAGCGCTTTGTTTTTTAGTTATATTTTCAGTTACAGATGAGGCATGTTGCATAATATTTATGGCGCGTATTACGAAGTTAAGAGATAAGGATAATATTATCCCTTTAGTTAGAGTGTGATTATAAGTAGATTAGTCAAATTAAGGCAAACAAATCTGCAAGAATGAATTTATCTGATGTACAATCCTTATTTGGGCTTGATAGTAATTTAGAAGCCCCTATATTTAAATCTCATAATATATTTTTGGAGTATAACAACGATGCCTTGGAACGAACCAGGTGGTAGCGATAAGAACCCGTGGGGTAATAACGGTAAATCAAACGGCAGTTCCAAAGGGAAAGGCACGGCTGATATTGAAGACATTACCCGCAAAATGAATGAAAAATTCGGTGGAATCTTTGGTAATAAAAAGCCCGGCAAGGGCAGTGAAGGACCAAGTGGTACAGCGCTAATGTTAATTGGCTTGGCTGTACTGGCGGCATGGTTGGCGACAGGGTTTTATACGGTAGACTCTGCACAACGTGGTGTTGAGTTCCGCTTTGGCGCTTATACAGAAACGACTAAACCTGGTCTGCACTGGCATATTCCTTATCCTGTGGATAGCGTAGAGCTAGTCGATATTGATAGATCTCGTACCGCAGAAGATCGTACGCAAATGCTGACTAAAGATGAAAACATTGTTGATATCGGTGTGGCGGCACAGTATAGAATCAAGAATCCAGAAGATTATCTTTTTAATGTTTATCTAGCAGATTACGAGCCTAAACAAAATATCGGCACGCTCTTTCAAGTTATGCGAAGTGCGGTAAGAGAAATTGCAGGTCGTAATACCATGGACTCTTTGTTAAAAGAGAGCCGTGGTACAATTGCACCTGATACTCAAAAGGTAATGCAAACGGTTTTAGATTCATATAAGTCTGGCTTAGAGGTTATTAAAGTCAACGTAACCTATGCAGAAGCACCGTCAGAAGTAAAAGATGCGTTTGATGATGCAAACAGAGCGCGAGAAGATAAAGATCGTTATAAAAACCAAGCAGAAACCTATGCAAAAAGAGTCGTACCCGTTGCTGAAGGTAAAGCATCACGATTAAGTGAAGCGGCAACGGCTTATGCAGGACGAATCGTTGCTCAAGCCGAAGGTGATGCATCTCGGTTTAATCAATTAGTGGCAGAATATAAAAAAGCACCTGATGTAACGCGTAAACGCCTTTATTTAGAAACGATGGAAGAAGTTTATAAAAATACTAGCAAAATCATGGTAGATACAGATTCGGGTAATAACCTAATGTATTTACCATTGGATAAATTGCAAGGTAATTCAACATCATCAAGCACCTCACAAAACTTTGACCCTGCGATAGCAGGTTCAGTTGAACAGTTAAGACGTAGTCAAACAACGCGAACAGGTACTACAAGAAGTAGCACGAGAGAAGGACGTTAAGATGAAAAATATAATTATTATAGTATTGGCGTTAATCGCTTTTATTTTTATGACAGCAACTTATACGGTTGATGAACGTGAAACAGCTATCAAGTTTCGCTTTAAAGAGATTGTAGAAACCGATATTCAGCCTGGCTTGCACTTTAAAGTGCCTTTCATGAATACGGTAGAAAAATTCTCAAAACTTATTTTAACACTTGATGCTCAGCCAGATCGTTTTTTGACGGGAGAGAAAAAGTACGTTCAAGTTGACTTCTTTGTGAAATGGAAAATTGATAATACCAATGCCTTTTATCGTGCAACACGAGGAGATATAGATCGCGCACAAAATCGACTTGAAAGCATCATGAAAGACGGTTTGAGGAATGAGTTTAGTACACGCACTATTCAAGAGGCAATTACTGGAGAGCGCGGTGAAATTATGACTGCGTTAAGAGAAAAAGCAACCGCCTCTGTAAAAGAGCTAGGCATTGCTATAGTCGATGCGCGCGTGAGTAAGATTGACTTCCCAGATTCAGTTAGTGAATCAGTTTATGAAAGAATGCGCTCAGAGCGTCAACGTGTAGCACAGGATTTTCGTTCACGTGGTAAAGCAGAAGGTGAGAAAATCCGTGCGATTGCTGATCGTCAAGCGGTTATTATTGAAGCAAGTGCTTATCGCGATGCAGAAAAAATCCGTGGTGAAGGCGATGCAAAATCAACAGAAATCTATGCTCATGCGTATCAAAGAGATGAAGAGTTCTTTGCATTTTACCGAAGCTTGGATGCTTATAAGCGTTCTTTAGGTCAAAGCGGTGATATTATGGTAATTGAGCCTGATTCGGACTTCTTTAAGTACTTTAAGAGTCAAGGTGGACAATAGTCCGCCTTGGTTTATTGGTGCAATTAAGCATTTTAGTATTTACAGCACTTACCGTATATACAAGACCTTATGAACTGGCAAGACTTGCTCACAGCATTTGCCTTGCTCCTCATTCTTGAGGGGCTTTTGCCGTTTGCTAGCCCCTCAAGCATTAAAAAAGTCTATAAAACAATGATGGAAACCCCCGAAAGCACCTTGCGTAAGATTGGCTTGGCAAGTATTGTTGCGGGTCTTGTTTTACTTTATATTATTTAAACTTTTCACATCACACTAACGACTATGAATACGTGGCTACTTCCCGACGGAATCAATGAATCTTTACCTGACGAGGCTGAAAAGCTTGAGGCGTTGCGCCGACATTTAATCGACTTGTACGCGACGTGGGGCTACCGTTTAGTCATGCCACCGTTGGTTGAATATTTAGAATCCTTGCGTGCTGGCATGGGTACGCAACTTGATTTACAAACCTTTAAAATTACCGACCAATTAAATGGTCGTATGATGGGTGTGCGCGCTGATATTACGCCACAAGTTGCACGTATCGACGCGCATCGTTTATCAAAAGGGGATGAAAAAGCAGGTGTAAATCGCCTTTGTTATATGGGTACGGTTTTACGCACACGCTCTGAAGAGCAGGGCGGTTCGCGTTCACCTGTTCAAGTTGGCGCAGAATTATTTGGTCATGCAGGCATTGAGAGTGATTTTGAAATTATCTCGTTGATGTTAGAGACATTGAATAGCCTTGATGTGAATGATTTGGTGTTAGATTTAGGTCACGTTGGCATCGCCAGTGGTCTTGCAGAACACGCAGGTTTAGACAAACAGCAAAAAGACGATTACTTCGATATGCTGGCGCGTAAATCAATTCCTGAAATTGAAAAGTGGGTTGCCGAGCAAAACTTGTCAGCATCAATCAGCGATATGTTGTTGGCACTGCCATTGTTAAGTGGCTCTGTTGATCTTATCAAATCCGCAAAAGGTAAACTTAAAAATGCAGGAAAGGCGGTTTTAGATGCCTTAGATCATTTGCAAAACATTTGTGACTTGTTAGGCTCAACCTTCCCTGATTTAACCTTGCATATTGATCTCGCAGAAATGCGTGGCTATGCCTACCACACAGGGATTATGTACATGGTTTATTTGCCTGGTCGTGGTGCTTGCATCGCACAAGGCGGTCGTTATGATGGAATCGGCGAAGCTTTCGGTAATAATCGTCCTGCTATTGGTTTTAGTACGGATTTATATACCTTGGCAAGCTTATCACTTCAGTCCACGACCTTGGTTAACGCATTAGGTGTTAATGGTATTTTAGCGCCTTATGTTAGTGAAGGTGTAATGGATGAGGCTTTAGATATTGTCATCAATGATTTACGCGCACAGGGCGAACAAGTTATCCGTCAACTAACCAAAGTAATGACGTTTACGCCAGCACAACAAGGGTGCAACCGAATAATTGAAAAGCAGGGCGACAATTGGGTCGTTGTGTCGCTTTAACATTAGTTAGAGCGAGTAAGATTAAGCAAAGAAGATTGAGAGAAGAGAAATGGGAAAGAGTGTCGTAGTGCTAGGAACCCAATGGGGTGATGAAGGAAAAGGTAAGATCGTTGATCTTTTAACCGAAGAAGCCTCTGCCGTTGTACGTTTTCAAGGCGGTCATAATGCGGGTCACACCTTGGTGATTGACGGTAAAAAAACCGTATTACACCTTATTCCCTCTGGTGTTTTACGCGAAGGCGTTGATTGTATTATTGGCAATGGTGTCGTGCTCTCACCTGATGCATTGCTAGAAGAACTAGACATGTTAGAAAAAGAAGGCGTGCCAGCGAGCGAGCGCTTAATGCTTTCAGAGGCTTGTCAGCTAATTCTTCCTTATCACGTTGCATTGGATATGGCGCGTGAAACTGCGCGTGGGAAAAAAGCCATCGGCACAACAGGTCGAGGAATTGGCCCAGCGTATGAGGATAAAATATCTCGTCGTGGTTTACGTTTGGGTGATTTATTAAACACTGAGCGTTTCACCGAAAAGCTAAAAGAAGTGATGGAATATCATAACTTCATGCTTAAAAATCACTTCAAAGCCGAAGAAGTAAGCTACGAAAAAGTCTTAGAAGAAAGCCTAATCATGGCAGAAAAGCTACGCCCAATGGTAGTAGACGTGCCAAATATGTTGCACAAGCTACGCAAGGCTGGCAAAAATATTATGTTTGAAGGCGCGCAAGGCACGTTGTTAGACATTGATCACGGAACCTATCCGTATGTAACCTCATCGAATACAACCGCAGGTGGTGCGTGTACCGGTACTGGCGTTGGCCCAAAGAATTTGGATTATGTGCTGGGGATTACCAAAGCTTACACAACACGCGTAGGTTCTGGTCCATTCCCAACAGAATTATTTGATGATATTGGTGAACATATTGCCGAAGTAGGGCATGAACAAGGCGCAACGACAGGTCGTGACAGACGTTGTGGTTGGTTAGATGCAGTCGCACTTCGCCGAGCCATGCAAATCAACAGCATCACAGGCATTTGTGTAACTAAGATGGATGTGTTGGATGAAGTTGAAATTATCAAAATTTGTGTAGCTTACGAGCTGGACGGTGAGCGCATGGAAGTGCCACCAATCAACACAACCGACTTTGCGCGTTGTACGCCAATTTATGAAGAGCACGAAGGTTGGATGAGTAAGACGTTTGGCATTACGGAATATGATGATCTGCCAGAAAAGGCAAAGGCATATCTTAAACGTATGGAAGAGTTGCTAGAAGTACCTGCTGATATTATTTCAACAGGTCCTGATCGTGACCATACGATGATTGTTAGAAACCCATATTCAGCTTAAATTTGTAGGTTGGGCTTCGTCCCTCAGCTCAACCTACGGATTTTTTAGTGCTTCTCTGCGTTAAAATTAAATTCTAAGAACTTAAGTCATGCGCCTAGACAAACTAATCTCAAACTCCACATCTTTCACTCGCTCACAAGCAAAGTTTGCCATCCGTGGTGGAAAAGTAAAAATTGACGGCGTAGTAATCAAAAACGCAGCCCAACAAGTCACAGAAGAATCTAATGTGGAATACATGGGCGTGGCAGTAAACAAAGTCCAACCGCGCTACATCATGTTCAACAAACCCACAGGTGTGGTATGCGCTAATAAAGATAAAGATCACGCAACGGTGTTTGATGCATTGTTTTTACCAAGACAAGATACGCTACACGTAGCAGGACGTTTGGATCTTGATACCACAGGTTTGGTTTTAATTACGGATGACGGACAATGGTTACACCGCATCACATCCCCCAAGCACAATCATAAAAAAGTGTACTTGGTTGAGCTTGATTCTCCCATCACTGAAAATCAAATCAGAATTCTCAAGGAAGGCGTCCAACTCAAAAAAGAAAAGAAGCGCTCACTCCCTGCTGAGATAGAAATCCTTAGTGATAAAAAGAAAGATCAGAAGATCCGCATGACAATCTCTGAAGGAAAATATCATCAAGTTAAACGTATGTTAGCCGCAGTAGGTAATCACGTGGTGACACTACACCGTGAGAAAATTGCTCATATAGAACTGGACGAAAGCCTAGCAAAAGGGCAATGGCGGGATTTAACCGAAGCAGAAATCCGTTTAGCGGATGAAAGCCTGTAATGCCCTCACTGGAGTGTATCTAATTTTTATAGGGCGCTCTAGGCACTTAATTAAATAATATAGGGGCTTTACCTTTCTAGTAGCTGGTTTCGTAGCTGGCACTTGGCTCTTCTCGTTTCTTTATTTAACAGTATTAAAAGCATCTAAATTTGGTACGTTAGGTCAAAAACTAACCAAAACAAAAATTCTACATATCAATGGTAAAAAACCCAGTTTTTTTGTAATGATCTTTCGCTTAATCTTTTGGGGTGTTGGACCATTAAATGTTATAGCTGATATTGCTTGGGTGACTCTAAACAAAGAAAAACGCACGGTAAGAGATAGCATGTCTAATACAATCGTTGTGAAAAGAAGTGCAAAACCAATTTCAACTGACGCTGAAATAAGAAATGTGAAAGTATTCTTTTTTGGACTTAACTTTTTATACAGTACTGCTACACCTTAAGAATTAGCTTAGCACCATGTAAAACTAGGGGGGTGTGCTTCTCGCTAATCTTCTTTTCTTTTTTTCCGTGTCCTTCCGTGGATTATTCGGCTAATGCCTCACCCTAAAGGGTTGTCGTCGCTAACGCTCCAACATTGTCTCGCTTTGCTCGGCTCCGTGGCAAAAAAGTCTTTTAAACTCTTTTTACAGAATCATCATGTAAAAGTGGGGGGGTGTAAATTCTATTATTATAAACCTTCCTAGAAACACCTAGCCCCAATAACACAAATAATATCCATCCAAATGACCCGCCACCCGAATATCCCTTCTGGTGTTGTATCGTTACGCCACCTTTGCCTTCTTTTGCGCGCGCTCTGAAGCGGGTTAGTTCGCCGTCTAGGTTGGCGATCATATTGTCGAAGGCTAGGTTGAAGCCTTGTTTTGATTTTGAGGATAGGACTTTGCCAACGTCGATGGCGGTTGAGCTTTTGTGTAGGCTGTTTATGCCGGGTGCGCGTAGTAGCATTTTGCGGCTTCGCACATCGAAGACAGCGGTGTCGACGAAGGTTTCTACGCTGTTTTCATTGCCAGGAATCACGTACATACCGACGATTGTCCAGTATAAAAGCGAGACTTTTTTGTGTCGGGTTTGTGTTATTTGGTCGTAGGATACCAGCGCCATTACATCTACATCGTGTAGTTTTGCGACGCGGTCTAGCGTGCTAAATCCTTTGCCTTGTTTTAAGTAAATGCTGGGGATGATGCTAATACTTTCTATAAAACGATGTTTGCCAAATGAAGATTTTACTTTGTTGAGTAATCTTGTTTTATGGGCTTCGTCTAGCCCTTGTCCGCGCCAGTTCTGTGACGGTAAAAATGCGATGCCGACTTTTACAGGGAGTTTTAGCACAGGCATTTCTTGTTTGTGTTTTACCCTTGAGTCTTTATTGGGATAGAGGAAATCGACCATGCTGCTGGAGATGGCGTGTCCGCCTGAGTCGCGGCTGACTAATTGTGAGCATCCGCTGAGTGAACCTAATGCGAATAATAAAAATAGTGAGATGACACTCGTTGAAATTACTTTTTTAATCATTGTGATTTCCTTGATGTAAAAGTGGGGGGGTGTGCTTTGTAAAAGCCGTTGTAAAAAGGTAGGTTGGCGCTGAGAAACTAAGCCCAACGTGACAATATTGTTGGGCTTCGCAAGCTCAGCGCCAACCTACCAAACACCCTGTAAAACTAGGGGGGTGTGACTTACGCCGTAGATGTTTTCATCTTCACCCGATCCATAATCTCCTGAGCGGAGGCTTTCAAGGCATCAACACTATCGTCAATGACACCACCCAGATTGCTTGAAAGTTTGCTATCCAATTGCTCCATCGCATCCATATTGTCGGCAAATTCTTGTTGGCGTTCTTGAATCCGAGCTAGTGAATCGTGCATATCACCAAAGCGTGAGACGGCGCCGTTGTTATGGTTTGCCAGTTTGCCTTGGGCAGATTGCATTTTTCCTGTGGCTTTTGCCATGCGTAACTCAGCGCGGTAGCTATCCAGCTTGCTGATCATTTTTTGCAGTGTTTGTTGCAGTTGATCTTCGTGCTGGGTTAGCTTTTCACAATGCTGGCGTTGCCGTTTGAGTAGCGATTCTTTATCGCACACCATTTGTGCCAGCTTTAGTGCAGAGGCTTCATCCTCATTACCTAGATGATCTGCCATGCGTTGCTCTAATTGATTGATGGTTTTTTCAAGATTATCAACCTCACGTTTTACGCGCATTTTTTCGGCAATGATGGAGGCAAGTTGATGCTTTGATTGCGTGATGTGGTTCTCACATTCGTGAATCTCTTGTGCAAAAATGCGTAAGCCATTGGCATCAATAACAATCTCTGCCGATTCTCTAGCGCCACCGCGTACAGCGGTGAATAATTTAGTGATGATTCTCAT
>CAYOHT010000069.1:7156-9664 GCA_964403815.1 uncultured Cocleimonas sp. | reverse complement strand
AGAACATGCTGGGCGATGAGCTTTATGATTCATTCAAAGGCTGGGATATTGGCGATATCGTAGGCGTTGAAGGTGCGCTTTTCAAAACTAATAAAGGCGAGCTTTCGGTTAAGGCAGATAAGCTTCAGTTACTGACAAAATCACTTCGCCCATTGCCAGAAAAATTTCACGGTTTGAGTGACCAAGAACAGCGCTATCGCCAGCGTTATCTTGATTTGATTATGAGTGAAGAGACGCGCAAGACGTTTAAAATGCGTTCAAAAGTCATCAGCTACATTCGTAAATATTTTGAAGATAGAGATTTTATGGAAGTGGAAACGCCGATGCTACAGGTGATTCCAGGTGGTGCAACGGCGCGACCATTTGAAACCCACCACAACGCGCTCGACATTGATATGTATATGCGAGTTGCGCCAGAGCTGAACTTAAAGCGCTTGGTAGTGGGTGGTTTTGAACGTGTGTTTGAAATCAATCGCAACTTCCGTAATGAAGGTTTATCAACTCGCCATAATCCAGAATTCACCATGATTGAATTCTATCTCGCTTACGCCACATTTCATGATTTAATGGATATGACCGAAGAGCTGTTACGCGGTTTGGCAGAAGAGGTGGTAGGAACGACAGAGATTACTTATCAAGGAGAAAGCTTTGATTTTGGGAAAACTTTCGACCGCATTTCGGTGACAGATTCGATCCTAAAATATAATACAAACCTAAGCATCGGTGATATTGATAATTTAGACAGCGCAAAGCAAGTCGCTAAAGATTTAGATATTCACGTCAAAGATTACTGGGGTTTAGGCAAAATCCAAATGGAAATATTTGATGAAACGGTTGAGCAAAAGTTACTTAACCCAACTTTCATCACAGAATACCCAGCCGAAGTATCTCCGCTTGCGCGTCGCAATGATGACAATGATTTTATTACTGACCGCTTTGAGCTGTTCATTGGCGGGCGTGAAATTGGTAACGGCTTCTCAGAGCTTAACGATGCAGAAGACCAAGCAGAGCGCTTCAAAAAGCAAGTTGCTGAAAAAGATGCAGGCGATAATGAAGCCATGCACTACGATGCAGATTACATCCGCGCGTTAGAATATGGAATGCCACCCACAGCAGGTGAGGGCATCGGTATTGATCGTTTGGTAATGTTGCTGACGGATGCGCCTTCGATTCGTGACGTGATTTTGTTTCCGCATATGCGACCAGAATAAGGTCTCATTAAAAACATCATGTAGCTCTGCATAAGTTCTAGTAGCCATTTAAAAAAACTAAATGGACTATCACTTAAAAGTGGGGGGGTGTGCTTCACATAATGAAAAAACTACTGTCATCAATAATAATACTTACCGTTCTAGTCGTTATTCTCTGGGCGACGGCATCCTTGTATTTGGGGTCAAAGTCAGAGAAAGAGTTTAAGTCTTATCTACAAAAAAATTCCCAAGTGGTTGGTAAGAAACTTTTTCGTGCTGAGCTATTACGTTATAAAAAAACGCTGACAGGGGCAAATGCTACCTTATTGATCAGTTCGGATTTTCCTGTCATCAGTGAACGAATGGGTGATTTTGAGCTAAATGCTAAACTATATAATGGCCCGCTATTTATTCGTAAATCAGGGGTGAAATTTGGTAGCTCGCGCTGGCTTTTGTCGTTTCCAGATGACCCAGATATAAACCAAAAGCTCAAAGAGTTTTTCCCAGAGTCATTGCCGTTAGGTGTCGTGCGGATTGATTTTGATAAAAAAGCGCATTACTGGACCAAGGCCAATATGAGTTTTGCAGAAGCAATCATTACGGGTGACTACGATTTACAAACAGATGATAATCGTGGTGCAATCGCGCTGAATAATGTTAGTTATGGTGTCGCACGCAATAGGATTTCGGCTGAAAAAGTTAATATTAGCTATCAACATCAAAAAGCGATTACGGCAAATTACAAACCTGGCACAGCATCGGTGCAGGTTGTGAATCTTAAAATGAGTCATCAGAATTTAAGCAAGAGCTTGTTGGTAAACCTAAAAGGGAATAGTAATATTTCGTATGCGGCGGACCCAAAAAATGAGCTGAGTGGTTTTATAAAGGTGGATGTAAGTAATCAACAGACGAATAGCTACCCTTTTGAATCTGCTAATATTTCATTGCTTTTTAAGGGCTTATCGTCAAATGGTTTTGTTGCTTACAATGAGTCTAATGCTGAGCTTGAAAACCTAAAACAACAGGTTGATTGGGTGCTTGAAGAACTGGGAGAACTGCCAGAAGGACAAGACCAGATATGGGAGTTATACGACCGCATTGAGCAAGCAACAAAGGCGTTACCACAAAAATTGGCTGATGTAGCTGACGGCAGTGTCGTGCGGGTTAATATCTTGAGTAAATATCAAGGGGAATCGTCCCAATTAAAAGGTCATCTTTACTTAGATGCTTCTGAGTCAAACACCAATGAGCCAAGCACAGAGGCTTGGTTATCCTTGTTGGCGGGTAAAGCGAAGGTGCAATTATCAAAGGCTTTACA
>CAYOHT010000069.1:4937-7056 GCA_964403815.1 uncultured Cocleimonas sp. | reverse complement strand
TTAATGCGCGCGGTATTTGCTTATGAAAATAAATTGCCGTTTAAAGTCCATTACCTAAATAAAAAAGATCAGTACATCAGCAACACCATGACCAAGTGGGACAGCCTACCAGAAGATAAGCGCTTCCGCGCTTTTGCATCCTTTATGAATGATCGTGTTGGTACACGTAGTTTTGCGAAAGACTCATTTCCAATTGCGTTAGCACAAATTAAAGCAGGAGATTTGTATACTGAACCTGGAACACATTCCTATGCAATCAATGGCATTACAGAAACAGGCATAACCGCGATTATGAGTTCCACCACTCCCGCTGCGCCTAAAAATATGATCCAGCTTTATTCTTATCCCTTTTTCGTCCCGCATGACCCTGTTGGTATGACCGATGGCTACCGTCGCTTTAAATGGCCACGCAATATTGATAAACCCATGCAGCAGCAACCAGGGTTCAGCCCCGAGCAGTACCAGATTGCACAAAAACACAATCTGAACTACATTCCCTTTACTGAAGAAATTGCCAAGCGCTTACGCCGACGTGAAGAGCCGCTAGAAGAAAAAACCATGCGCCTCATGCACAGCTTATGTTCGTTTGCCAAAGAACGCGTGAACTATGTCAACGATGGTTTGGCAAAGTTGAATACCATAAGGTCATCGGGTCGTAGTTGTATGAATGCGAAGGAATACGATTATTTCTCAACACCATCGCGTGATAAACGCCTGCATCGCTTTTTTGTTGAAGTGAGTAAAATTGCTTACTCAGGTGGGGAGTTGACCGAAGATGAAGTCAACGCACAAATACTGGCGCGCAGTATTTTTCATCCTGATCTACCGCCTGAGCTACTTAAAGAGCTAGATACTTTTTGTGGTTTGGCGATCTACCCGAATGACAACGCCAAGCACATCAACTTGCGCCAGTTATGGGAAGCGTTAAATGCGGGCAAGATTTCATCCGACCCCCACGCGCCGTTTGATAATCGTTGGGGATTAATGAATACCGCATTTAAAGGATCATGTAAAACTTATTGATTCTAGATCCTTGTGCGGAATCGTAAGGAAGAGCGCCGTACAAGTAGTTTTCTTTTAGACAGTATTTGCTTTGTTTAGCGCAAAAAATTACAATCCACGCCCTTTGACCAGTTGGAATATCAATGGCACGCAGACGCACAAGAAAACAAAGACTCCCACAAGATCCTGTAGAAGCAACGATAGAGTCACTCAGCCCAGAAGGGCGCGGCGTGGCACATATTGATGATAAAGCCATTTTTATTAGCGGTGCATTGCCTAGTGAAAAAGTTACGTTTATTTATACCTCAAAACGTCGTAGCCATGATGAAGGTAAGATCGAAGAAGTGCTTGAAGCATCGCCTGATCGTGTTGAGCCAAAATGCGAACATTACGCTATTTGTGGCGGCTGTTCGCTGCAGCATTTAAGCTCTGATGCGCAAATCAAATACAAACAACAATCCATGCTGGATTCACTCAAACACATCGGCAATGTAGAACCACAAGAAGTCTTTGATGCGATGACAGACGATGCATGGGGTTATCGCCGTAAAGCACGTTTGGGCGTGAAGTATGTGTTTAAAAAGGGCAAAGTGCTGGTTGGTTTTCGTGAGCGTCATGGCGGTTTTTTGGCGGAAATGGATAGCTGTGAAGTGTTGCACGAGGCTGTTGGTAAAAAACTTCATTTGTTTCAAGCGATGATTTACGAGATGGATTCGCGCGATAGCACGCCGCAAATTGAAGTGGCGATTGGCGATGATATTGCAGAAGGCTCTGAAAAAAGCGAAATGAACATTGCGCTGATTGTTCGTCACCTAAAAGACTTGTCAGAAAAAGATTTAGCGTTATGGGGTGCCTTTGGTAAAGAGTATGACTTCCAGATTTATCTACAACCAAAAGGTCCAACAACGGTACACCGAATTTACCCTGAGCCGAGCGAACCAGATAATACACTTTATTACGAGCATCCTGATTTTGATACAAAAGTACATTTTGGGCCGCAGGATTTCTTTCAGGTCAATACCAGTATTAACCGTCAAATGGTGCCGCGCGCCGTGGAATTATTACAGCTAACAGGCAAAGAGCGTGTACTTGACCTGTTTTGTGGTTTAGGTAACTT
>CAYOHT010000069.1:2620-4837 GCA_964403815.1 uncultured Cocleimonas sp. | reverse complement strand
TACAGCTAACAGGCAAAGAGCGTGTACTTGACCTGTTTTGTGGTTTAGGTAACTTCACTTTACCGATTGCGCGTAATGCCGAGCATGTGACTGGCGTAGAAGGCGATCTAGTGATGGTGAACCGCGCCAAGCAAACCGCGACAGCCAACGGCATTGAAAATACTGATTATTATGCCTGTAATTTAATGGACACGGTCTCAGCGCTTAAAATACAGCCTTGGCTTAAAAAGCAATATGATTGTATTTTGCTTGATCCGCCACGTTCAGGCGCGAAAGAAATTATTGAGCACTTTAAAAAGCTAAAGGCAAAACGTATTGTGTATGTTTCGTGTCATCCTGCCACCTTAGCGCGTGATGCTGGTGAGCTGGTACATACGCATGGTTATAAGTTGCTAGGCGCGGGTGTGATGGATATGTTCCCACAAACTGCGCATGTAGAATCAATAGCAGTGTTCGAGAAATGATCACCCATATTACTCCTAAAAACCACTACTTCTGCGTTGAAAAATGATCACTTACACTTGTAAGCTCACATTTTTCGCCTTGAATTAGCGGCCTTTAGAAGCAACCTGAATGATTATTTGGTTATCTCTAATAACAAGACGAGTAAGGAATTATGAGTGAAGTAGACAAGAACAAACAATTCAGACAATTTGCCGACACCTTGCCGATGGTAGTTTCGTGAGTTCTTCCATGCTGTATGGCACAGCGCGATTTTGTGCATTTGTAGTCGCATCAGGCTGTGAAAATACCGAGGAGCTTGAAACAAACACCGAGGGCGCTATCGAGTTTTATACC
This sequence comes from uncultured Cocleimonas sp., assembly GCA_964403815.1. Taxonomy (GTDB): domain Bacteria; phylum Pseudomonadota; class Gammaproteobacteria; order Thiotrichales; family Thiotrichaceae; genus Cocleimonas. The sequence continues at coordinate 4,039 of CAYOHT010000069.1, read as the reverse complement.
AAAGAATTTGAGCGTATGTTATTAGAAAACTTAGGTGACTATAAAAGTGCGTTTAAAGAACCTCCACGCTATGAGCATTTGATAAAAAAGAAGTGATGGGCAATCATCAGGAGCTTTGCATAAATTCTAGCAGTGGTTAAAAGAACTAACGAGCTATCATTCCAAAGTGGGGTGCTTTTTAAGGCTCACCAAGAGCCAGAAAGTATGCAGGGGCTTGCGGAGCAATACGCAGCTTGTAGGTTGGGCTGACGCAGGAAGCCCAACAAGTGCGAAGTACATCATGTTGGGCTTTGTGCCTTAGCCCAATCTACAATCAATGAGCTATCATGTAAAAGTAGGGGGGTGTGCATCATGTTAAAAGAACTCGACGAATTTAACTTTCATCAAACCATTATCGATACATCAGGTATTGCATTGGTGTTCTTTACTGGGCCACACTGCGCCTCTTGTCATCATTTACGTGATTTGTTTATTGCTGAGGCCGATCAGTTCATAAGTCATTTTTCTTCTTTTTCAGTTTATGAAGTTAAGGCAGATAAAGCGGCGGCACTGGTCAATGAGTTTAGTGTATTTCATTTGCCAACGATGTTTCTGTACCAGGGCGGACAATTTCATTGCGAGCTACAGGCACAAGCGCATCCTCAAAAAATCATTGCAGCCATTGAGCTGGCATTGTTGCAAGCTGCAGAGGAAGAACCTTAATTGGTTTTACGTACTGATATCATGGCATCAGTTCCAATTTTATCCTAAATTTTAGGCAAAAAAATGGGCTTCCAAAAGGAAGCCCATTTTATAACTGCTATCTAAAAATAGATTAGAAGCTGTGTTCTAGACCGATACGGTTGTTCTTAGCAGCAGAGCCAATAGCAGGAGTCTGCTTTGAGTTCTCAAAGTAAACTTTTGTTCCTTTACCTAGACCGTAACCAAGCTCAACAATTTGAGATTTAGGTCCGCCACCACTAACTTTTCCGTATTCAGCTGCAACATATGCTTTACCGAAGCTGTACATACCAGAAAGAGTATTCTGCTTTGATGAACCTTTCTTGTCATGCTTAAAACCAACACCGTAGTTAGCGCCTGTGTATGAAAGACCAACACCTGAAGTCTTATCGCCATTATCTGGAGCTGTGTGTCCAAGAGATGCTTCGATTGGACCTGCTTTGTAAGCGATAGCGATATCGTTTGCTTTGTCAATACCAGTACGAGTTCCGTCAGCAATGTGAGCCAAGCCAACAGTTACAGGGCCAAAAGCACCAATGTATGCCATTACATTGTTTTGACGACCTTCAACCTGATTTAAAGCAGCACCGTTAGTCATAAAGTCTGTGTGATCATCTAACATATCAGAAGGTAGTGTATGACGACCGAAACGAACTTCACCAAAACCACCTTTTAAGCCAACCCATGCATCACGGTCAG
>CAYOHT010000069.1:0-2520 GCA_964403815.1 uncultured Cocleimonas sp. | reverse complement strand
AATTAAGAGTGTTAATGGTTAATTATTGTTGATGAATGGTTGATGTAGATGGATTCTAAAGTGTTTCATCTTTACAACAAATTTTAGCTATTTTCTAGTTTGAAGGTTGGGCTGCGTGCTTTAGCCCAACCTTCAAAATCCCGACTAGGAGCTACAGAGTGTTTTTAACCAACTGCACCCAATAACTTGCCCCTAATGCTAAAACATCATCATTAAAGTCATATTGTGTATTGTGTAGCATACAGTTGCTACCAGTTTGACCATGTAGCCCTGCATAAATTCTAGCAGTCGTTGATGAAGCTAACGAGCTATCATTCAAAAGTGGGGGGGTGTGCTTTGAGCCTATTCCATTTCCTATCCAAATATACGCACCTTCACAGGCGTTGAGTATAAAGGAGAAGTCTTCTGCGCCCATGCTGGGGGCATGTCTCGTAATACTGAATCGTTATCGACTAGCGTTCCAACGGCGTCGGCACAAATCTGTGCGTGTTTGGGGCTGTTAATCGTTGCGGGGTAGCCTTCTTCAAACCAGAGTTTGCCTGTTGCGCCCATGGCTTTGCAGGTATTTTCTACCAATGTGTGCATTCTTTCCTTTATACGTTGCCCCACTTCTGGCTGAAAATAGCGTAGCGTGCCTGTTAATTGCATTTCGTTTGGGATGACGTTATGGGTAAAGCCTGCCTCGGCAACGGTGATGCTGATAACGGCGGATTCAACGGGCGATACGGTACGCGACACAATTGATTGCAGCGTGGTGATAACGTGCGCGCCTGTAAGAATAGGGTCGATGATTTGATCGGGCATCGCGGCGTGACCGCCTTTGCCTGTGATCGTGATGTTGATGGTTTCAACCGCTGCCATGACATGGGTGTCGTGTACGGCGAACTTGCCTTCGGATAGCCCTGGCCAGTTGTGCATGCCGTAAACAGCTGAGCAGGGGAATTTATCGAACAAACCTTCTTTGACCATAACCTCGCCACCCGCGCCACCTTCTTCAGCAGGTTGGAAGATAAAATGCACGGTTCCAGCAAAATCATTGTGTTGCTTTAGATAAACCGCCGCGCCTAATAACATGGTGCTGTGACCATCGTGTCCGCAGGCGTGCATTTTTCCGTCGTGAGTGGATTTGTGGGCGAATTCGTTGAGTTCTTGAATGGGGAGTGCGTCCATATCGGCGCGTAAGCCAATCGCCTCCCCCTTTTCTCTGCCATGAACGGTGGCGACGATGCCTGTTATCGCCATGCCTCGGTGCATTTCTATATTATGTGATTCTAAAATAGAGGCGATGTAATCGCTGGTGAGGTCTTCTTTAAAGCTTAGCTCTGGGTGTTGGTGCAGCCAGTGCCGCCATGTGATCATTTCTTGATGGAGGTTTGAGTTTTTTTCTATGGGGTGTGTTTTGGTCATGCTTAATGATAGCTCTTATTCTATTTTTGAGTGTGAATTTTAATGGTCCGCGCCCTTCGATTCCGCTCAGGGGGCTGTATCGCGTTTTATAAAACACAGTAGCTCCCTGAGCGGAGTCGAAGGGCGCGACAATAACCTACGTTGGTAAGTCATTGTATTTATTTAACCCAGCCAATCTCCCTAGCCGTTTTTGTACCAATAACTGTTTTTTTCAAACTAGAAGGCATTTTAGCTTTTGTTGGTGAAAGCGGAATACGCCCACCCATAATCTCAGCCTTACGTTGCGGGTAGGTTGGCTTGCGGTTTGGTTCGGCATAACCCTCTGGGAAAATAGGCTGATTGGTACTGAGATTATATTTATCTGTAGCGCCCAAAGTATGAAGTATTTCGTGCAAAATAATGAAATTATTCTGCTTTGCATGTTTGTCATCAGCAAAAAGTTGAATAAGCGCCACTTTACTCTTTTCTAATCCTGTCGAGTGCGCCAAGCCTTTGTGTACTTTTGGATCAAAGAATAGGGCGTATGCGCGTACTTGTGGCTTCAAACCTTTGTGGTTATCGGTTTTCCATGTCCAGTAGCGTAGCTTTAAGCTCCACCACATTACGCCCAACGTGCTTCTCTCTTTTGGGATGGCAGGCGGCAGTGATTTTATCGGTGCAGAGAGCTGCACACTAATCGGGCTTGAAAGCTTTAAACCGTAACGAGATGATTCTTTCTTTAATAGGGTGGTAAAACTTTCGAACTGCGATGTGGTGAGTGTAGAGATATATTTGTCGGTAGCTTCGCGCCCATCTGCATTAATAGGGTAAATAACCACGCGCAAAGGATGCTTCCATTCGGTTGCTCTCTTGTTGCTAAGAAAGGAGTCAGCAACGATATAGCCTAGTACCAGCAGTAATAATGTGATGCGTATGTTTTTAAAGGTCATGTGCTAAATATCATTGAAAATTATTGTCGTTAGTGTTGTTATTAACGAATGTGTGGTAGTTGAAGGCGCTCTAAAGCAAAGCACACCCCCCTAGTTTTACATGATGTTCTTAAACAGGTGCTTAACCACATAAATAATCCAGTTTTTACAAGTGGAATGTTGGTGTAGAATGCCGACACAAACA
>CAYOHT010000068.1:4803-9667 GCA_964403815.1 uncultured Cocleimonas sp. | reverse complement strand
ACTAGCGGTTTTTGCTTTGTTTCAAACAAGCTGGTTCTTGCAAAGGTATTTTGATCGTCACCTTCGCCGCGTATCACTTTCATCGCGTGCATGGTTTTTTCTGAACCTACGATAATAAATAGCCGACCTCGTGGTTTTAGTAGCTGTTCAAATAAAGGAATATATTCTGGAATAGAACCTGTCACCGCAATCGCATCATACTTTTCAGTGATGTTTAGGGCTGGATCAAAAATATCTTTATTCTCAAGCAATACATTGGCAATATTATTTTCTTCCAATCGTTCGCTTGCGCTTTGTAAAAAATCATCATAAATATCAATGCTGTGAACATGCTTTGCCATTGTCGCCATGCACGCGGTTACAAAACCACTGCCAGTTCCAATCTCAAGGCACTTATCATCAATATCGATTTCAAGTTCTTGCAGTAAACGACCTTCTACTCGCGGGAACATCATCGACTCATCATGCCCCAATGGGATTTCAATATCGGCATAAGCCATCGATTTTATATCATCGGCAACAAAAGCATCGCGCGGGATACTTCCCATGGTTTGTAAAACAGTACCATCAAGCACAGACCACGGACGGATTTGTTGTTCGACCATATTGAAACGCGCTTGTTCGTAATTCATATTGATACCATTTTTTGTTTGTGAAAGGCTACATGCTAAGAGTACGAAGATTCATGCCAGAAGGCAAGTTATAGACAAGGATGGCGTAAAAAACAGGCACAAAAAAGCCCGATATTATCGGGCTTTTTATTTGCTTAAGCTAAGATAGCTTTGGATACGTGCAAGTTTATTTGCGCGCACCTGGACCGTTTAGCTCTAGACCATTTGATGTGACGGCTTGGAAGTACTCCAATGCTTTATATTCATCGCTCTGCGCTTTGAAAGGCTTAGCACGAATATTCTTATTACACCCTGCGTAACGTCTATGTAATGTACCCATATTATTCCACTTTGAACGGTAAACAGGGAAGTGTGAAGGATGACCCAACGCTGGGCTTAGGTTATCACCACGAATCCACTTGCCTGCACTGTAAACATGACAATCAGCACATGAAAGGTTCAACTGACCACGCTTTGCGTAGAAGAATGTTTTACCTTTGTCATACCATGCCTTCGCTTTATCTGTTTTTGGCTCGGTTGTGATTTTTCCGCCACGACCTGCAAATGCAATGTGAGCTGAAACTGCAGTAATATTACCTTTTTTCCATTTATACGGCTTTTCACCGTTATCAATAAGGCATTTGTTGATCGTACCTTCTAAGGTAACAATCGTATCTGCCTTTTCATCATGGTAGGGGTATTTTGCGCGCGTCCCGCTTATATCCTTACCAAAACAGTCGGAAAAAGATTTGCCATTTTTAAACTTTTTTCCCCAAAGCTCAGCACCTTTGTCTAATCCTATTTCATAAGGAGGAAATTCTTCAATTTCTTCCCACTGTTCGCGAGCACCTTTGTTATATGCGTAGATGCCGTTGATGTAATCAGCAAAATTATCACTGCTGGTATTCTTTTTAAAATACCCTCTTAATGCCTCTCTGTCTTCTGCAGGTGTTGCTTGTGCAGTTAACAAAGGAGTCAAAGCAAGTGATAAAAGAGCGACTGCTCCTATTAGTCTTTTCATTTATATCCTCCTAGATTTTTTGTTCTGTCATTCACATCAAATGTTATCAGCTGCTATAACACCCCAGTAAAATCATACTGGGTGTTATTTGATGTTGCAGAACTTATATACTTCTAATTAAAGTGATTAAAGCGTGTGAACAAAGTCAACGATCAAATCAATTTCTTTATCAGACAAAATGCCATGTGTTTTAAACGGGGGCATCATTGAGTCTGGGTTTTTAGCATGTGGTTCTGCAATTTGAGCATGTAATACCGCTCTATCGGGGAATCGTGCCTTCATTGCAATCAATGGTGGAGCAATATTTCCCGCTTGATCTCCTCCTGCTATGAGATGGCAAGCCAAACAATTACCTTTCTTTTTATTAAAAGAGAGCTCTTTTCCACTCATTTCTTTTTTCTTATCTCCTGCAGTAACTGCAGTTGAGAAACCAAGGGCTCCTACTATCGCCAATGCAGAAACTGCAACTGACATAACGCGAAAACTTCTTCGCATATTGACCTCCTAGATATAATATTATTTATAGACAGATATTTACTATTTATAGGGAGAGCGATTTCTCATGCCCTCATAGTTTATCTGGACAGCCAGCATATCCAAAAAAACTTCTGTTGCAAAATATTCTTTAAAATCAACGGCATATAAGAATTTAAGCACGTTATGATATGCTTATATGTCTTAAGCTATAGGTAACTTTAGACAAGTCATCGCATACCTATTTATGCTCTATTCGGCTCAACAAAGCCTGCATTTGCAGCAGTTGATTTGCATCAGAACTGGGGGATTTAATCGCTTGGCGCAATAAAGATATTGCCGCTTTATAATTTCCCATACGGATATTTCTTTCTGCTGCTGCACGATAAGCTTCACCATCATGTCGTGTACTACGAGCTATCTGTTGCTTAACCTCAAACAGCTCTAGGCTAGTCTGTTCTGAGACGTTAATAGCCTTTAGTGTTCGCCATGCATTATCGCGTTGCCCCACAGAAATATAAGCTTGTGACAATAAAACAGACAGCGCTTCATTGCCCAAATAAATATTGAGCAAAGGCTTTAGTAATGCAATGGTTTCTTTATAACGACGCTCCTTATTAAGCAACTTTCCTATCAGTATTGCCTCTGGAATAATTCTGCTCTTGCTGCCGATTGTTTGTAACGCAAGGCGATTATTATTACGCTGTGATAATTGCAATGCCTTTGCGTATTTTTTGACTTTTGAGGGTACTTTGTCGGGTACTGGCTTTGTTGATCTGGATAAAGCTCTAACTTTTTCACGCATATACAAGTAGTTTGAGCTTTGTTTTCTCCCATTGAAAGGTATTCGTTTAGCGCGTGCTCGTGTGTCGCTCACACGCTTAAGTGTCAATGGATGATTTCGCAAATACTCTCGTGCATTGGCATTCTGCCCATCACTGAATAATTCTAGCTTGGCTAAAAAGGATGGCATTGCTTTTGGGTCAAAGCCTGATCTTGCGAGTATTCGTAGACCGACTCGATCAGCTTCCGCTTCTGCATCACGGCTAAAAGACAATTGTCTATGCGCGGATGCTGCAAGTGTTGCATTGATAATAGCTGATCCAGCATCAGCATTCTTACTGCTAGCAATAATACCTGCGAGTAATGCGGCGCCATTTGCAAACTTACTGCCCTCGGCTTTTCGAATCATTCTTATAATATGGCGTTGGGTGATATGTGCAACCTCATGCGCCATAACAGCAGCAAGCTCACTTTCAGAGTCTGAGCGAATAATCAAACCTGCATTAACGACAACGACTCCTCCAATCGTCGCAAATGCATTAACAGATGCATCACGCGCAATTACAAAATAAAAAGGGGTGGATGATTGCGGCGCGTTTGCTGTCAGTTGATTACCTAAAGAGCGTATCCAAGTATTAAGCTCAGGGTCTTCAATAAGCTGTCCGCTACTCCTCAACTTTCTTAAAATAGCTAAACCATGCTCTCTTTCAGAGGCTGAATTGAAAGATACATTGGCTTGTCCGCCCAGATCTGGCAGGTTCAGATCGGGCAATTCAAGATTTAGATCAGCATAAGCTATGGTTGTAAATAAAAAAGCAGATACTAATGTGCTAATGAATGTAATTCGTTTCTTCATATTTATTATCATAGACTATAAAAGTACACCCCCCTAGTTTAAGTGATAGTCCATTTGCTTTTTGAGTGGCTACCAGAACTTATGTATAGTTCCATGATGCAGAAGGGATGTATTAGTCAGATGCTACTTCGGATGCTTAGTTCAGACCCATCCCTATTATTAATATAATAGAAAGCACAGTTCTGTTGAGCTTGTCGAACACACCCCCCTACTTTTGCATGATCATTTATAGCGAGAGAACTTCAATACAAATTCTAACCCAGAGAGCCATCAATACTAAAGTACTAACAATAAATACATTTTTTCGATGCTTAACTTTATTATTTGTTGTGTGAATATAAGTGTGTAGCAAACGAGTTAAGAAAAACGTCCATGATAGTGCGACATAGAATGGATCAAATATTTTTAAAGCAACCAGAAGCAATATTGCCACATAGAAAAACACTGGGATTTCAAGCAGATTATCAAAGTGTTGTGTAACCTTAACAAGGTATTCGGGAAGCTTTGCGCCTTTATATAATCTAAAGTATCGTGGGTTTAAGCCACCTTGAAGTACCGTTCGGTAACGTAGCTTTAACATCCAAGTCATGATTCCAAATGTTAGAAAAATCATTCCTATCATGGGTAGTAGTAACGCTGCTTGTAAACTCATCGTAATTTCCTCCAAAACTATCAGCATAGATAAAACTTAAATATGTTCAATAACATATTTAAGAATCTGTCTATACTTTGTTTATGCCATATTCAAAAGATCATAAGAAAGCGACACGCAAGAAAATTCTCGACAGTGCAATCACACTCTTTTCAAGCAAAGGGTTTGATCATGTATCCATTGATGAATTAATGAAACATGCGGGATTAACAAGAGGTGCGTTTTATGCGCATTTTGAAAGTAAAGAGGAGGTTTATGCAAAAGCAATTATAGCAGGCGCGAAGAAAAGTAGAATCACCCACCAAAAGCCCAAAGAGCTCACAGAAGATGCGTGGATGAAAGATTTGTTAATGGGATACTTAAGCGAGGACCACATCACGCAAAAGTACTCACCTTGTCCCTTAGCATTTTTGGTGACAGATATTGCAAATAATGAAGCTGAAGTAAGAACGACTTATACGCGCATG
>CAYOHT010000068.1:1517-4703 GCA_964403815.1 uncultured Cocleimonas sp. | reverse complement strand
GCATGACCTGTATCAAGCTATCTTCAATTACTTAAGAATTTCTATCACTTCACCATGTTTTAAATGACTAGCTAAGCCTTTTGCTGTTTTACCATCGGTATTTTGCGCATTGCGGCTTAAACCGCGATTGATTAAGTAAGCCGCTGTTTTAGGATGCCCAAATCGAGCGGCTTCATGCAATGCCGTCCAATTCTTTGTTGTTTTTGCGTATAGATCAGCTTTATTATTTAATAAAAGCTTCACCATTTCTAATCGGCCTTTTGCCGCCGCTTCGTGCAACGGCGTTTCTTTGAACTGATCTTTGGCATTAACATTAGCACCATTGGCAAGAATTACACCTGCAAAACCAACCTGCCCTCTTGCTGCCGCCTTGTGCAATAACGATTCACCAATACTATCCGTGATATTCACATCGGCTTTATTACTCGCAAGGAGTTCTGCAATTTTCACATTGCCATTTTTTAATACGACTTGAAGGGGAGTTCCTTTTGATGTGCCTGTATTAGCATTGGCACCATATTTTAGTAATTTGGCGACAACTTCTACTTGGGCTCTTTCAATAGCAAGAAACAAAGGTGTTTCACCCGAGCGACTTGCTGTATTGGCATCCGCACCATTTTCTAACAATAATTGAACAAAGCTAGTATTTCCTTTTGAAATAGCAAGATGCAAAGGCGTTTGACCGCCTCGTGTTTTGGCATTTACATCAGCGCCATAAAGAACCAGATTATCCGCCATGCTGTTAAAGCCAAGGCGTAAAGCGCTATATAAAACTGGCTCTCCGTTTGCTGTAACGGTATTTGCGTCTGCACCTTGTTTTAAGAAACGCTCTGCTTCTTTTTTTCTACCCGCCATCAAGTTATCACCTAATGCTTTACTGGTGACTACGCTTGATCGTGGGCGATAAGGTACTTTACGTTTTTTAAAACGACCCGCTGTAGGTGCCGTTTCTTTTTTGTCATCTGCTGACTTTGATGTGTCATCGCCTTCTGCGACAGTTTCACTTGATGCTGCGGTTGTATCTTCATCGCTTGTTGATTTTACGCTAGCTGCCCCACAGCCTGATAAAATCACACAAGAAAAACACAGCCCCAACAGAATTTGTAATGATTGATTAGACATTACGCTACCCCTTTCCATGTAGTAACTCGTTTATAAACGAGTAATTATTATTCCCTAGCCCTGCATCATAGCTAAAATCCTTTTTTTTGTCATTGAGTAATGCATATTTTTGCATGACTACTTTATTTATGAAAAAACTGCTTAAAGTGCATCCGAATGGATTGTTTGGGCGTAGAGGTGTGTATGAAAAAACACTGCATAGAATAGATTGGAACTTTATTTGCACGGTTAAGTACTTATGTCTGTACAATCACCCCATTTTTCACACTCATTTGATTTAGGAAATAAAATGACACTTAAACCATTAAACATCGCTATTGTTAGCCTACTTTTGCCGCTTGTTGCTTGTAACGCAAAAACAAACTCATCATCGGTTACTCCATCAACAGCTTCACCAAGTATTGTGAAAGCCTCTGACCCGATTCCTCAAGCGGGTGGTTACAGCAATATTGACAATGCCAAACTTAAAGAACTTATAGCCCAAGGTGTGACTGTAGTTGATATTCGTCGTAAAGAAGAATGGCAACAAACAGGCATCGTAGAAGGCAGCAAGACCATTACCTTCTTCGACAACATGGGTCGCATCAATCCTAATTTTGTTCCAGAGTTCACAGCGATTGCTCAAAAAGACCAACCCGTCGCCCTGATTTGTCGCACAGGTAGCAGAACACAAGCGGCAAGCCAAGCCGTTGCACAACAATTAGGTTATAAAAAGGTTATGAATGTAACGCACGGAATAACAGGCTGGATTGCAGAAAGACGCCCTGTTGTGAAGTATCAAAAGTAAGATATGGCATGCACTTTTAGGATGAAAGTAGAATAAGTATTACCTTCATCCTAAAATTACAACAATCTTTTGAAAATCAATTAAAAGGTTTAAAGTTTAAAACGGCATCCATTTGTTCTTCTGAAAATAGTGACTCAATAATAGGAAATAACTCTCTTTCTTCTACGCGTGTATGCCTTTCTAGTATCACCGCAAACTCGGCTAAATCTTGTCTTGCTGTTTCAGATGTTATTCTTGGAATCAACATGCGAAGGTAGCCATGTTCTTTCAATAGTGGTTTTGCCAGCTCAACATGTTCTTTATACTCTTTAAATATTGGCGCAAAAATAGTATGTTCTTCGTGCTGAAAATGCACTTCCAATTCATCATCATTATATTTATTTACTAGCGCGATGGCTTCTAATAACTCTTCATCAGAGCCAGCCTCTACAATTTTAGAAATTTTCTTTGCCATCGCCAATGAGCCATGATGCTCCCGCGATAGTTGTTGTAATTGTTTTGCTCTGCTCTTTTCATTTTAGTCATCCATGTAAAACTAGGGGGGTGTACTTTAATTTCATAGAGTATAAAGCACACCCCCCACTTTTACATGACTACAATAATTACCCCCGCTTGGGCTTATCCAATATCATGTAAAAATTAGATGTAAATCATCCCTCCAATAAGTCAAATTGCCGAGCGGTAATCTTCTCAAAAGAGGTATCCAAAAAATGCAAAATACTGTCTGCCACTGGCGCTAGTTGCTTATCAACGTAGTGTTGGTAGTTTGCTTTTGATGTGATGTTTTCTATGGGCTCTGGGCCATTTAGTGTAATTACATATTGAATCTTTCGCCCAGGATTTTTCATTTTTCTGGCCGCTTTTACTTGAGGTGGTTGCGTGCTGGTGTAGCTTTCTAGCGGGCGGCGTAGGCGTTTTGTGTAGGTTAGTTTATCGTCTTTTTCGCCGTTTAATAAAGCATCGTGGGTGTCTTTTACAAACTGCTCAAAGGGTTGTTTATTGAAGATGCGCTGGTATAACTCTTGTTGAAATTCGCGGGCGAGTGGCGTCCAATCGGTGCGTACGGTTTCTAGTCCTTTGAAGACCATTTTATTTTTGCCATTCTTATTAATCATGCCTGCGTAGCGTTTTTTACTGCCTTTCTCTGCGCCTCTGATGGTTGGCATTAAGAAGCGTAAGTAATGCGTTTCAAATTCAATTTCTAGGTTTGATTTTATTTGAAACTCTTCTTTTAAATGTTTCGTCCACCAGTCATTCAAATGGTTTTGTAATTGCTT
>CAYOHT010000068.1:0-1417 GCA_964403815.1 uncultured Cocleimonas sp. | reverse complement strand
CACGTGAAAATTCAGCTTCCAAAAAACCTGGAATGCTGTCATCCAACTCGGTATGCACGGCAAGCCCTAGCGGATCAATCTTAAACGTGCGGATAATGCTAGGGTATAGGCTTTTAAAATCCAGCACCAAAACATTCTCGTACAAGCCCGGTTGTGAATCCATTACATAACCGCCGGGGCTACTGGTTTTATTTTGCTGACTGCCCACATCGGGCGCGACAAAACCTTCGCGATGCAAACGTGGCAAATACAAATTATCAAATGCCGCGCTTGAGCCGCCTTGTCGATCAATCGCCAAGCCTGTCATTTGCGCGCGCTGAATGGAGAAATTGAGCATGTCGGTTTTGGCAAAAATATCAGCAACTAAACGACAGTCTTCCAAATTGTATTCGGCTAGCGCAACAGGGTCTTCGCGGTATTGGCGGCGGATTTCTTCGAGTTTATCTAATCCCGAATCGTTGATTAATTTCTTTCGCCCGAGTAATTCTTCAGCCACATAATCCAAAGTAAAACTTTCAAATGACCAAAATGCCCCGCGCAAACTGGTAATGCCATCTAACACCACGCGGCCGGGTATGCGAGAAATATACATGTGACCGCTTTGTTGCGGGGCGAGGATGACGGCGTTCTGGTCAAAACTTTTTCCTCGTTCAGGGCTGTTATTGCCGCGCCCTAAATCAAACGGTATTCTCAACTGTTTGCATTTCCACTGTAAAAAATCGAGATCAAACGCAACCACGTTCCAGCCGATAATCACATCGGGATCGTTGGCTTTTATCCAGCTAAAGAATTGCTGTAGCGCTTCTTTCTCTGTCTTGCACCAACTAATATTATTAAAAGCAGTTCTGCTGAGCGGAGTCGAAGCACACCCCCCCACTTTTACATGATGTTTATCATCGTCACAAACATCATGTAAAAGTGGGGGGGTGTGTTCGACAGACTCAGGCTTATCTTTCACCATAAAAACTTGTTCGGTATCTGCGGTTGTCACAGCAATCGAATACAGCTTGCCACGCAAATCTTCGGTTTCAATATCTAACGATACCCAACTTAGGTCAGGCTCAAATTCAGCGGGCTTTAAAACAGGGTTAATAAATTCAAGATAACCATCACGCTGAATTGCATCGCCCGTAATCTCCAAAGGCGCGGTAATAAAGCGCTCCATCAAATAGCGCTCGGTGGGTTTTATCTCTGATTCTAATAACTGAGTTTTATCATAAGCTAAATGCTCGCGCAGTTGGTTTAAATCACGTTGTTGATTAAAATACAGCGCATCCACATCGTCGTGTTGCAGTGTTTTTAAATTTACAGGCTTGCGTTCAATGCCTTGAGCAAGGTTCATTGTGTTGTTGCGTCGAATAAAACAAACGGCTTTTTGGTTTTCGATAACCACTCGCGCAGGTCCTTTTTCTGTATT
>CAYOHT010000067.1:0-9912 GCA_964403815.1 uncultured Cocleimonas sp. | reverse complement strand
ACACCGAAACTGCGCCATCTGTGTGTAGTTTCACCGTAATTTCAGAACAGTGACCTGCTAAAGCTTCATCAATCGAGTTATCGACAACTTCAAACACCATGTGATGTAATCCGCTACCATCATCGGTATCACCAATATACATTCCAGGACGCTTTCTAACGGCTTCTAAGCCTTTTAGTACAGTAATACTGGAGGAATCGTAACCTTGTTCTTCTGACATGCTTTAAACCCTTTTATTGATGTTTTAATTATACACTAATAACTACCTAGTGACGGCTTTTCATATTATTCAAAGGCATATATTTTTACTTACTTAATCTCTGTGAAAATTCCATGTTTCACGTGAAACAATTTATAAGGTATATCCTCAATATTTAGTTTCTTAGTAGTTGTTATTATTAGTTGTTGGTTAAGCGTTGATAAATATTTTATTAACTTATTTTTATTGTCACTATCTAGCTCGGCAGCTAAATCATCAATAACAATTATTCCCTTTTCTTCATTATCATTATTAATTGTTGTACTTTGTGCTAGCAGTAACGTTATGGCTAATAATTTTAACTGCCCACGTGATGCAGCTTGAATAGCAGGTTTATTTTCTAACATTATTTTTATATCTGCACGATGTACGCCAGACGATGTCCTTTTTAATCTCAGATCATATTCTTCTTTTTGAGAATAAAATTGCTTTAACGAATCAACTTCTAATTCAGTATCTGCAGGAAACCCATTACTGAAAATCAGTTCTACTTTTGCATTACCTAATAAATCATTAGATACTTTATTAAGTTCTTTTTTTAATTTTTCAATTGCTTTAATTCTAAAGTCTGTAATGCTCGGTTGTAACTGGATAAGTTCATCAGTCCACTTAGGCAGTGCATATTTATGTCTAGGGTCTTTTAAACATAGATTACGCTGTTTTAATATATGCCTATAACTTTTCCATTGTTCATGAAATTCTGGGTATAAGTAAAAAGTTATCCAATCAATAAATGATCGTCGGTAAGAGGGTGAGCCTGTAATCAATTCGATAGATTCAGGATGCATAATTGTTATCGGTAAGTGCCTACTTAGTTCTGCTTGAGAATACACATCTTGTTTATTTATTCTTATTCGCGTTTTAGAAGAACTTTTCTCAATACCAATTTGCGACGTTTTATTTTTAAAATTTAAACGTGCTGAAACCAAAACAGCAGATTCATTGTGAGAAATAACATTATTTATGTGAGATGTTCTAAAGGATTTTCCACTTGAGAGTAGGGAGAGTGATTCTAGTAAACTTGTTTTACCCGAAGCATTTTCACCCAATATTATATTTAAGTCTTTTGATAAGACGATATTTATATCATCAAGTAATCTACAGTGATTAACATTTAGATTATCTATCCACATCGTTTATTTAAAATTTAATAAACCTTACAAGCGTATTGGCATAACAACATAACGCGTTTCAGTGTCATCATCAGAGTGTAATAGGGCGCTACTATCAGGTGTAGATAACTCTAGCTTGATTGTATTACCTTCTAAATGGTTTACCGCTTCAAGCATATACGTTACGTTAAAACCAATTTCAAATAAGTCTCCAGAGTAATTAATATCAATTTCTTCTTCAGCACTTTCATTTTCAGGGTTATTTGAATGCAGTGTCATAACACCTTCATTCAAACGCAAACGTATTCCTCTGAATTTTTCATTTGAAAGAATAGCTACGCGCGAGAGTGTATCTCTAAACTGTTCTCTGTCTAGTTCAATAGTATGAGAACTATTGCTTGGAATTGCTGCTTGGTAGTCAGGATATTTCCCATCAATTAATTTTGAAGTGAAACGAATATTATCCTTGTGAACACGTATATGATTATCACTGATTTGTAAGGTGACAGGAAGCTCGCTCGTTATATCTAATAACTTAGATAACTCTAAAATTCCCTTTCTTGGAACAATTATTTTTAATTCTGTGTCGTTACTCGAACTACAATCAGGTGTAAATTCAGAAATAGCTAAGCGATGTCCATCCGTTGAAACTGCTAGAATTTTATTCTCTTTGTTTATCTCAAGTAACAAACCATTCAAATAATAACGAACATCTTGATTGGCCATTGAGAAAGAAACTTTTTCAAGCAAATGTTTTAAGCTTTTTTCAGGTAACGTTATTTCTTGTTTTATTGGAATATCATCAAGTAAAGGAAATTCATCTGCAGGCAAAGTAGCTAGTTCAAAGCGACTTCTCAAACCTTTGATATGAAGTTTATTCTCATCAGTTTCAAATAAAATAAAACAATCAGCAGGTAATGCTTTACAAATATCAAAGAGCTTACGTGCAGGTGCAGTAATTTGACCAGGAGATTCCGCTTGGATTTCTAAGTCAGCTGACATTTCAATTTCTAAGTCAGTTCCAACCAATTGCAGTTTATTTTCTGAAACTTGGATTAATATATTTTCAAGTATTTTGCTAGTCTGTTTTTTTTCTACAGCACCAATTACATGTATAAGTTGATCAAGAAGGATTTCTTTAGATATGGTCAGTTTCATAGTTATATTAATATATATATTTTAAAAGATAATAGTAGTAATAAGGGGTCTTGAAAACATTCAATAAGTCTAAAAAACCTTTTATAAATAATAAGTTACAAGGGTTTTCCCCTGTGAGTTTCCATTATTAAAGTTGAAAAAAAAATGTGGGCTTGTTGTGGATAAGTGTCCTTTTAAAAAGGGCGCTTTTTTTATCCACAGCTTGTCCTTAATTTTATTCGTTTGTTATTCAGAGCTTATTAATTGCTCCTTATTACTCTTTTCAGAGTCTATTTTACAATACAAAATAGTTAAAAAGTTAGTTTTATCGGGTTAATGTTCTTTCTAATATACGATAGTTTTCATCAAGAGAAACATCTTCTGTGCGTAATTCTTTAATTTTTCTACAAGCATGTAAAACAGTTGTATGATCTCTATTTCCAAAGAATATTCCTATTTCTGGAAGGCTGTGATTAGTTAATTCTTTAGAAAGTGTCATGGCAACTTGTCTTGGTCGTGCTATTGAACGTGTACGGCGTTTAGAGTCCATATCAGACGTTTTAATATTATAATGTTGTGCAACAGTTTTCTTAATATTATCTATGGTTACCATTTTATCTTGGCTTGCAAGTTGATCACGTAAAGCGTCATGCACAAAATCAAGCGTAATATCGGTTCTTTGATGCAAACGCAAACTAGCAACAACGCGTTGTAATGCGCCTTCAAGGTCTCTTACATTAGAGCGAAAACGTTTTGCAATGAAAAAGGCAGCATCTTTAGGTATTTCTAAATTAAATTCCTCGACCTTTTTGGTCAATATAGCAACACGAGTTTCAAGATCTGGAGGCTCTATTTCAACCGTTAAACCCCAGTTTAAACGAGAACGTAATCGATCATCTATGCCTTCAACATCACGTGGATATCTGTCACTTGTGAGTATGATTTGTTTTTGCCCCTCAAGTAAAGCATTGAATGTATGGAAGAATTCCTCCATAGAACGATTTTTTCCTGCAAAAAATTGTATATCATCTATCAAGAGCGCATCAACGGTTCGATAATAATCTTTAAATTGGTCGATACTGTTAGTTCTTAGTGCGGTAATCATATCGTTAACAAACCGCTCAGAGTGCAAATACACGACCTTTGCTTTGGGGTTACCTTCTCGTATTTGATTGCCAATGGCGTGCATTAAATGGGTTTTTCCTAAGCCCACGCCACCATAAATAAATAAAGGATTATAAGATTGACCAGGATTTTCACCTACTTGTTTGGATGATGCAACCGCAAGCTGGTTTGACTTACCTTGAACAAACTTATCAAAGACCATGCTGCCATTTAAATTATTTGAAAATGACTTTTTACCTGTTGTTGAGGCAGTTGAAACACTTTCAACAGTAGCCTGAATAGAACCATTGTTGTTATTTGAGTTAGTGATTGTTGTTTCGGGTACAGAATTAAAACTTTCAGCACTATCAGAGAATGTTTCTGATATAGGAAGTGCACCACCTGCACCAATTTGAAGAATAACTTGTACGTTTTCACTCTCTGAAATAGATTTTAACTTGGACTTAATGAGGCTAAGGTGATGATCTTTAACATGTTGATATACAAAGGTATTAGGCGCAAGTAGTACGAGAATATTGTCATGTTGTGTGCCATGCAGTGTTCGTAACCAAGTATTAATTTCTTGGTCAGATAATTCAGCTTCTAGCTTGTTCAAGCATTGTTGCCAGAGCATTGCGGCTTCTCCTATGGTCTTTATTTTAGAGAGTCTAAGTTCTTTCTAAGGGGCTGAAAATAATCAGTTATTAGAAAAATAAAATCCAATCGTCGATAAAGTCAGCACTGTAATAATTACAATGCTTAAAATAAAAAATATGGGTGTAGATTGCTGTTGAGGGACAGCGAGCAAGTTAAATAACCACTTAACTTGAATGAACTCGAAAAAGTGAGAACAATGAAGTTTTGAAACATCATTGTGAGCGCTAATAATCTTACTCCTAATACTAAGTTATCCACAAGCAGTTTTTGGTTCATTTTAATAATTAAATAACAATAAAAGAATTGACTTTTTGTTGCTGTTAGCGTATTTTTTCCGCCCTTTTCGTATATAATCATTTACTGAATTTGATAAATGCGAATTTAAAACTTAATTAAGAATCTATAACAGGTTTCGTCATGAAAAGAACATTTCAACCAAGTACTATAAAGCGTAAACGCACACACGGATTTCGCGCACGCATGAGCACTGTAGGTGGTCGTAAGGTATTAAAGTCACGCCGTGCAAAAGGTCGTGCAAGTCTTTCTGTATAAATAATTCTGTAAGCTATTTAAAATATAGAATGCAGTAAGTTATTTTGTGTATGACAAAAGTGAATGATGCTAGTGAAGTAAATACCTTTCACTTAATACCAGAACTAAAGCTGCTAACGGCAGAGAGTTATAAAAACGTTTTTGCAAAAGCAGAACGTTTTGGAAATCGTTCATTTACCGTACTCGCAAGGGAAAACGGTTTAGACCATGCGCGACTCGGTCTAGCTATATCTAAAAAGTGCGCTAAACGAGCAGTAGATAGAAATCGAATAAAACGTCACTTTCGTGAGAGTTTTCGGATAAATCAGCATACATTACCCTGTGTAGACATCATTGCAATGTGTAAACCCAGTGCAATATCGCTAGATAATGCTAATATGCGCGAGCAGATAGATTCTCAGTGGCATTTTATGCGAAAAAAATTCGCTGCTTTATCATCAGAGTTGTCAAACTAGCACCCTTAAAATAAGAGCCATACCACCATGGATCAGCAGCGCCCCTTTCTTTATCTTACTTTATTCTTTTTAGGCTTTCTTATTTGGTCAACTTGGCAAGAAGAACATGCGCCAAAGCCTATTAAACCCGCAGGGCAGACAACCCAAAACCAAGCGAATCAAAATAGCTCAGGCAACTCAATGCCATCTGGCTCTGGAGTCTCGACCAACGTACCAACAAATGATGATGGTACGGTGCCTGTTAGCAATTCAACCAATAATGCTGAGGCGCAACAAATCCGTATAAAAACAGATGTTTTGGATTTGATCATTAGTACGCAAGGTGGAACGATTGTTCAAGCTGATCTACCTACACACTCTGTTAGTTTGGAAGAACCTGATAAAGCCACGCGCATTATAGATAAAGAACAAAAGTATGCGGCACAATCAGGCTTAATTTATAGAGGAACGGAGGGGGCTAACTTAGCACCGAATCATTTTGCAAACTTCACTGCCTCAAATACAGAGTTCACCCTTCAGGAAGGTCAAGATACATTAGAAGTTCCGCTAACATGGAGTAATGGAGAAGGTTTAACAGTAACAAAAACCTTTGTTTTTAAACGTGGTTCTTTTTTAGTGAAACAAATTCAAAAAGTAGATAATCAAACAAGCAATGTTTGGAGCGGCAATGAATATTTAGAGTTGAGCCATAAAGAATATAGCCAAGTAGGTGGTTTACTTAGTGGTGCAATCGCTTATGTAGGGCCAGCTTATTACAAAAACAAATACCAAAAAGTAGACTTTGGCGACATTCAAGATGGAGACCTTAAAGACCTCACAGCGGCAGAATTAGACGCACTTTCTGATGATGAAAAAGAAGAGCGACTAATAAAAGGTGGTTGGATAGCGATGCTTAAGCATTATTTTGTAAGTGCTTGGGTGCCTGTAAAAGACAATATAAACACTTTCTACACGCGCATAGACAAGGCAAAAAACAACTATATCATTGGTGTTAAGTCCCCTGTTATGCAGGTAAACTCAGGTGATAGTGGCAAATTTATTAGTCAGCTTTATATTGGCCCTACAGACCAAGCATCGTTGGCAGAAATATCAAAAGGTTTAGACTTAACGGTAGATTACGGTATTTTTGCGTTTGTTTCTAAACCTATATTTGCGGTAATGAGTTTCATCAATAGAAACATTGTAAGCAATTGGGGCTGGACGATTATTTTACTGACCTTGTTTATAAAAATTATCTTTTTCTACCCCTCAGCCATGAGCTATAAATCCATGGCGAGAATGAAAAAGTTCCAGCCACAAATTAAAGCACTAGGCGACAAATATAAGGGTGACCCTCAAGGTAAACAAAAAGCAACAATGGCCTTGTTTAAAAAAGAAAAAATAAATCCATTGGGCGGCTGTTTGCCGATGCTCATACAGATGCCTGTATTTATGGGGCTTTATTGGGTACTACAAGAAAGTGTGGAGCTACGTCAAGCACCATGGATATTATGGTATAAAGATTTATCTATAATGGATCCGTACTTTGTCTTGCCGCTAGTGATGGGTGCAAGCATGTGGTTTCAACAAAAACTTAATCCACCTGCTATGCAAGATCCGATGCAACAGAAAATATTTATGTATTTGCCCGTTGTCTTTACCGTGATGTTTTTATTCTTCCCAGCAGGCTTGGTGCTTTACTGGGTGGTGAACAATATCCTCTCAATAGCACAGCAGTGGTTTATCAATAAAAAGATAATAGGCGACAGTTAAATAACATAGTTAACCCTTGGCTTACTCAATTACAGCGTTGAAAAAGTATCGAGTATATTTATACACTCAACTTTTTCGCCTTGTTCTTGAACAAGCCAAGGGCCATCTATACTATTTAAAGGTTGATTATAAAAAGATACAGAAGCACACCCCCCCACTTTTACATGATGTCTTTATGTGGCAGTCTCATGCTTGAAAATACAGACAACATTGACACCATCGCCGCCGTAGCCACACCCTCTGGTCGTGGTGGTGTAGGTATAATTAGAATATCAGGTTCACAAGTTCCTGAAATTGCAGAACAAATTTTAGGATCCCTGCCCTCTCCGTTTAAAGCATCACACCGTTTATTCAAAGATAACGCAAATCAAACTTTAGACGATGGCGTCGCTATTTATTTTCCTGCGCCAAAGTCATTCACAGGTGAACATGTGCTTGAATTACAAGGTCATGGCGGACACATCGTCATGGATATGTTGCTCAAGCGTTGCTTAGAGCTTGGCGCAAGACTAGCAAAACCTGGTGAGTTTTCTGAGCGAGCCTTTTTAAATGACAAGCTAGACCTCACCCAAGCAGAAGCGATAGCAGACCTGATTGACTCAGGTTCAGAGCAAGCAGCGCGCTCTGCCCTGCGTTCACTGCAAGGTGACTTCTCTCAAGCGATTAATTCATTATTAACAAAAATGATTGAGATGCGCGTTTATGTTGAAGCAGCGCTCGACTTTCCTGAAGAAGAAATTGATTTCTTAGCCGATAAAAAAGTATTAGATCGTTTAAACGATATTAAGCAACAGTTACTAGAAATTACCGCCAAAGCAAAACAAGGCAGCCTTTTAAGAAACGGTTTACATCTCGTCATTATTGGCAAGCCCAACGCAGGAAAATCAAGCCTACTCAATGCGCTTGCAGGCAATGAAACCGCCATCGTCACAGACATAGCTGGCACAACCCGCGACGTACTTCACGAATCCATAAACTTAGACGGCATGCCACTGCATTTGGTGGATACCGCAGGTTTGCGAGAAAGTGAAGATCCTGTAGAAAAAATTGGAATCGAGCGAGCATGGCAAGCCATCGAAAAAGCGGATCTTGCGCTATTGTTACTAGATGCATCCCAAGCAGTTGATAAAAATGATTATCAACAAGAAATATTGAATAAGCTACCAGAAGGTCTAGCCGTATTAAAAGTACACAATAAAATAGACTTAAGCGATCAAAAAGCAGGAAAGCACGGCGCTGAAATCTATATATCAGCCAAACACAAAACAGGCATAGAAGCGCTAAAGACAGAATTAAAACAACGCATGGGCTATCAACAGAACAGCGAAGACAGCTTCATCGCCCGTCGCCGTCACTTACACGCGCTAGAAAGAACACAAGAGTTTGTAGACAACGCTGAAATACAACTCGTGCAGTATAACGCAGGCGAGCTGATGGCAGAAGAGCTACGTTTGGCACAAGATGAGCTGGGTAAAATCACAGGCCGTTTTACCTCGGATGACTTACTAGGCGAAATATTCAGTAATTTTTGTATCGGCAAATAAAACACCCTGTAAAAGTGGGGGGGTGTGCTTGTATATATATACAAAGCACACCCCCCCACTTTTACATCGCTTAGGATAAACTTAAACCAACAACTCAGATTGATCATTAATAATTCGGTCTATTTCAGAGCGAGCATAACGCGCTAACTTTTTTTGATCTCTTATTGCGGATGGGTTCGTTTCATCAAGATCACCCAAAATTATGATGTTTTCATCATTTGTTAAATTAGCAGGGGCTGTATAGTTGAAGCTTCCTATAATGGTAAGTTGATCATCAATCGTCATTATTTTGTGATGAATTTTTCTGACACCTGTTCCTGTTTTATTAGTAAATAAAGAGACACCCGCATCAACTAAAGTAGATTTAGCCGCCCAAGTTTGGTTCGCTTGTTTACGGTCTAAAATACCCCTAACCTGAAGACCAAGCCGCTTTGCATTTACGATTGCATCATCGATCCCAGAAGATTGTGAAAAAGTAAAAACAGCAAAGTCGATTCGAGATTGCGCTTTAATCATTTGCTTAATAATTTCCATTTCAGGGTTATGGTCAGGCGCAAATAGAGGCTTGATGCGTACATTAGAAACAATGTGATCTTCTAAAGGTTTTCGGCTGTGTTTACTTCTTGAACCAAAAATACCTTTGCGAATCTGTGAAAACTCACGCGAATATTCTCGCGCCAAAATAGGGTCATCAATAATAGCAACGTGATTTAAATTTTTAGTTACGCCAGTCGTGGTGAAGTTAGTTGAGCCAGTAAGTACCGATTTTTTATCTTTAATAATAAACTTCTGATGAAAAATTTTAGGATTGTAATCTGCCTTGGCATCAATGCCAGTACGCAGTATTCGCGTTAAAATGTCTCTATTAACTTCTTGTGTGCCAAGCGAGTCACGTCTAGGTAGTCTTTTTTCTTTTAAATAATCTTGTTCCATAATCATATGAACAGAAACACCGCGACGTTTAGCAGCGATAATGGCATCCGCGATTGGACGATGATCAAGCTCCTGAACGGATATTTTCAAAGACTTATTTGCAGAATTAATAAAATCAGTTATTGCTAGCTCAAGATTATCAGGCGCGCTAAGTGTATCTGGCCCCATAAAAAGCGTAATTTTTCCAACAGTCATTGGCATATTGAATTCCAGATAGTAGGGTTATTAATATTATATTAGTTTATATCTGATGATTTGTTCGTTAGATATTCAGTAATTTTTTGTATCGCAAAATAAACATCATGTAAAAGTGGGGGGGTGTGGTCTATATATTATTATTCTTTGTTTCAATCACTACTGGGTATTGCTTCGCAATGCCCTGCATACTTTTTGGCTCTTGGTGAGCC
>CAYOHT010000066.1:0-9934 GCA_964403815.1 uncultured Cocleimonas sp. | reverse complement strand
CTCTTCGCCATATTGCAATGTCCGCAAGCCCGGCGTATTGGGCGATGAGATATTTATCGTTATATAATCCGCATAATCATACGCGGCTCGCATTCCCTTTAAATAATCCTCGGTTGCATCCTCAACAGCTGTATCAAAGTTCTTGCCGATATTGATGCCAATAACACCATCAAAGCCAGTTTTTCGTGCTTTAACGACTTGATCAGTTAAATAAGCTACACCTTTATTATTGAATCCCATTCTATTGATGATGGCGTTAGCCTTAGGTAAACGAAACAAACGCGGCGCAGGATTACCCTCTTGCGGGCGTGGCGTGACCGTACCAATCTCAATAAAGCCAAAACCAAGGTTTGATAAGGCTTGAATGTACTCTCCATTTTTATCTAAACCTGCCGCAAAGCCTATTTTATTGGGAAATTTTATCCCCATTACCTCAATCTCTTTTTGATTCGATTGGGGCTTAATACGTTTTAGAATCCCTAATTTATTTAAGGTAGCAAGAGAACTTAAGGTCAAATGATGGGCAGTTTCTGGCGGAATCAGAAAGAGTAATTTTTGTAATAATTTGTACATGAGGCAAGCAACTTAAATAAGGGGTATTTTATAGATTATAAAGCACACCCCCCCACTTTTACATGATAGCTCGTTAGTTTTTTTAAACTATCGACAACTTTCATGCACGCCCAAGATATATTTTTCTACCACACCAATTTCAACAGCGGTTTCACTACCGCTAAAGCCTTTAATCTTATAATCAGTCAAGGTTTTCTCAGCATCACGCGTCATCGCGATAGAGAGCGGCGTGTACGACCAGTGCCACTTTTCTTCGTTGTAACCATTCGGTCTGGTGTTATCCTTTTTTGTATAAGGTCGATGAAAACCATAGTTAGCCGCATTTTTTTCCATCCAACGAAACAGCTTTAATCCCTGATCATGCTCAAACCAACTATTGCTAAAAGAATTGAGATCAACCTCTGTTCCCCAATGATGCCTTGATGTGCTGGGCATAGAACTTAGTTGTAAAATATTTAAGGCTTTGTTTTTAGCGCTACGTGATTTTTTTTGTGCGCGCCATTTCCTTTCCCATATTCGTTTTTGATAATCGAAGTTTCGTGTTGCTGAGCGAATGACTAACTTCACACCATCTTTACGCGCTGCTTCGTGCATTTTCACAAACGCAGCAAAGGCTTCTTTTCTTAGATAATATCCAGATCGATTAGCATAGCGTGCAGGCACTTCTACAAAGGCATTATGTTTGGCAGGATTAAATTTCCCCATAAGATAGTTTTCAACATCACTGGGAGGCAATTGATTCACACTCTCGGCTGTAACAAATGCGAACGAGCCAAACGCTAAAAACGCGCTGAACCCTATTTTTAAAAATATTTTAAGCATAAATTCTGATTTTCACTTCACTGATTTTTCACTTCTCAAAACATTAGAATAATAATTCACACTAAAGTTCATATTTTTAGATCTTCTAAATAAAGTTGATACAGCTTTGGCTCCATAATCGTATTCACTGGTACTTCGACTTTTTGGGTATCTTTGCCAAATACCATCGCCGCTTGCATGGTCGGCTCATCCATGAATTTAGTTCTCACATCAAATTTAAAGTTGGTGGGAATTTCGGTATTTTTACGCGCCATATTGAAACCCCAAATCCCAAACGATGGGATAGTCACATGATAACTCAAGATATCTTCAAACACCTTATCCAAGGTTTTTTCGATACTCCAAAATGTTTTATGCGTAAAAAACGGCGATGAGCTTTGCGTAACGACGATTCCTGTAGGTGACATACGCTTGCGTATCATGGTGTAAAATTCTTTAGAGTAGAGTTTGTTGATCGCCTCATTATGCGGGTCGGGCATATCAATAATCACACGATCGTATAAAATGCCCGCTTGATTGATAAAGGTGAACGCATCCTCGTTGAAAACCGTCACCTTGGCATCTTTTAAACTGTTTTGATTAATCTCTGACAGTAGATAAAGGTGTTCTCCCAGCTTGGTCATTTCTGGATCTATATCGACTAAATGAATGAGTTCTACAGCGTCATGTTTCAGAATCTCTCGTACGGCTAAACCATCACCACCGCCTAATACCAGTACGTTAGAAATATCACCTGGCACTGATAAAAGTGGGTGAACCAACGACTCGTGATAACGGTATTCATCACGCGATGAAAACTGGATATGCCCATCAATATACAAACGATGTTCGTCGGTGATATTGGATTT
Source organism: uncultured Cocleimonas sp. (assembly GCA_964403815.1). Lineage (GTDB taxonomy): Bacteria > Pseudomonadota > Gammaproteobacteria > Thiotrichales > Thiotrichaceae > Cocleimonas. The sequence continues at coordinate 7,691 of CAYOHT010000066.1, read as the reverse complement.
AGTCACTACTATTTTTTGATATTGCGTCTGTTTTTTATAAATGATTTGATCAAAATACAAATGTTTTTCTGCAAAACTACTCAACCGTGTGCCATACACGGTAAACACCGTCAGTAATATCAGTACTACCAAGCTAATAACGGTGAGTATTTTTGGGTGTTTTAGATGATTTCTGAAAAAATAAATACTGGTAAGCGCGGTCAAAATCGTGATTAAGCCAATCGCGAACGATGAACGAATCAAGCCCAGTTGTGGCAATAGCACTAAAGGAAACGCAATCGAACCAATCAATGCTCCTAAATAATCGAGCGACAATACGTCGGCGATAGAATCACGAATGCGCTTTTTATGCGACAAAATACCCGTTAAGAGTGGGATTTCCATGCCCACTAAAGCACCGATAATAAATATCAGGCTAAACATAACGGTATCGTATAAGGCTCTCACCATCGGGAAAGCCAACAATAATAACAAGCTACTAATGCCGCCGACAAATGCGATGGCAATTTCAATGACTATGAAATTTTGAATTAAATTATCATTCAATAGCTTTGAAAGATAAGAACCAACACCCATCGAGAACATAAAGAAACCGATAGTCATCGAGAACTGGTAAACACTATTACCCAGCAAGTAACTTGAAACGGTACTTATGATTAATTGATAAGCGATACCGCACAGGGCAACCACTAAGATTGAAATAAATAATATCCCAATCTGCTTTCTTGTTAGTTCTGAGTAGGTTTCCACGCTTTAAAGAATGCCGATGTTTTTATATTTAAAGATATTTATAAAGCACACCCCCCTAGTTTTACATGATGTTTTAAATGCGTTAAAACATCATGTAAAACTAGGGGGGTGTGCTTAATTTATAATTTTAGAATACGTTAAAACTACTTACCAGACGAATGACTTCCCGAGCCAACACGAGACTTTGCATTTTTAAATGCGTTTGATTTTGATGCTGATTTTCGTGGTGTTGCGCGTCTTGCTGCAGGGTTAGCGCCTGTAGCACGTTGACGGCTTAACATATTACCGATCAACATTCCCATAAGAAGTCCAGAGCCAGAAAATCCAGACTCGCGCACTTCACCATCGTTAGAAGCCACTAAGCGATTGTTTTCAGTATCCACTTCTAGCTTGAAGATATCCTCTTCTCCTTCATCTTTCACGCCATTTTTATTCTTATCATCAAAACCTGCGAATGAACCATCTTTTTGAGATTTAACACCAACCGTGCCCTTGTGGATAGGTGGCTGACTAGCGTTTAATTCTGCGGCATAGTTGGATGAAAACTTATCCATCACATTGCCTTCATTCAACGCCGCTAAATTTGATGTGTTTTTACTTTCAAATGACGTCATAGAGTTTGATGCAACACCTAACACACGGTCTAAGTCTGCAGTTGCCGATTTTTCACCACAAGCGGTTAAGGCAAATGCGCCACATAATATGGTTGTAAGTGATATTATTTTCATGTTCATTGTTTAAATCCTACTGATAAATTGTTTAAGTGCTTCTTATAAAGAATAGGTGAAATGCTGTTCATCCACCCCATCTTCAAAATAGTCGTCTAGTATGCCAGAATTTGAAAACCCTGCCGACAATAATGTGTCTTTTATGCCCTCATAATTAGCAGGAAATGATAAAAATATCACCCTACCTTCATCTTCTTGCACCTGATTAATTCCAAGCTTTACATCATCCTCATTAAAAGCTTGCTCACCTTCATCATGCCAGCCAAAGCTATACGCATCATCGGTGTCCGCAATTTCAAAAACAGAATAAAATGATACGGGGCAGTCTTCTATTGGCGCAATGTTTTCAAGCTTGTCTTTCAAACGCAAGCCTAGAATAATTTGCGCCTCGCCTTTATCGTAATAATCTTTGTGAGTGATTTCTATTTTAAAACCTAATGATTGATAGAGGTGTAACGCGGCAGCATAGATAGCGCCATCCTCGTCGTCGATATAATCACTCACTTTTACAAATAACTTACGCCCGCCTTTTTGCTTTATCAGCTCGATCAGTTCTGTGAGCATTTTTCTGCCATGACCTTTGTTGGCATAATCATCATGAACATAAGTCCAAGAAAGCCAGTAGGTTTCATCGCAACCCTTCGGCATTGAGAAACCTGTAACACCGATAACTTTATCATCGTGCTCCATCACGTATTGATCCAGCGCACCACCCATTGCGCGATAACCAGCTTCAGCTTCTTCGGCATCATCCTCATCTTGTGATTCGATGACTTGCAATACTGCATCGATATCTTCGCTTTGCATTTCTCGTAATGTTTGCATTAATTCTTATCCGCCCTGTTCACAATGCCACGCTGATGTTTAATAACTTCCACTTCATCCGCTTCAAAAGCTTTCTCAAAGACAGTAATCGCTTTTTCTGGCTCGGTATCGCCGCACATAAAAACATCCAAAGCCGCATAATCACGTTCTGGCCATGTATGAATACTAATGTGCGATTCGGCCAAAACCGCCACGCCTGAGATGCCGCCATTGGGCGTAAAATGATGCAAATGAATATGCAAAAGCGTTGAACCTGTTACCTCAACCGCTTCGCGCAACGCCTTTTCGATATGTTTAATATCGGTGAGATGTTTAGCGCCCCAGCAATCCAAAATCAAATGCGTACCCGCAAAGAGAACACCATCGCGCTCGATAAATAAGTCCTGATCGTGGTCGCTTTCACCATCGTAACTATGGTCTACATAAGTAGACCATTCTGAATCATTTTTATTGTTAGTCGAATCCACAGGAAAACCTATTATTAATACTTAGTACTTAGCATTTCGTAAAGCAGCAATGCGCTCCTCAAGTGGCGGATGCGTCATAAATAATTTCTTCATGCCATCACCTAACCCACCTGAAATACCAAACGCTGCCATTTCACCAGGCAAATCATGCGGTTGATTAACTCGTTGCAATGCCTGTAACGCAGAAATCATTTTCTCACGACCTGCAAGATCAGCCCCGCCTTTATCTGCGTGGAATTCACGGTAACGCGAAAACCACATCACAATCATATTCGCCAAAAATCCGAGTAACATTTGCGCCACCATCGAAACCGCAAAATACGTCATGCCATAACTACTACCGCCACCTTGACGATTACCCGATAATACAGAATTAACCAAATGCGCGATTACACGCGAGAAGAAGATCACAAAGGTGTTCATAACACCTTGCAACAAAGTTTGCGTGACCATATCGCCATTGGCAACGTGCGCCATCTCATGCCCTAGCACCGCTTCCACTTCATCAGCGCTCATGTGTTCTAACAAGCCTGTGCTCACCGCAACCAAGGCATCATTCTTACGCGCACCTGTAGCGAAAGCATTGGGCGATGACTCGTTGAATATGCCTACTTCTGGCATATCAATGCCCACTCTATCGGCTTGGCGCTTTACCACATCCAGCAACCAACGCTCTTGTTTGCTACTTGGATTCTCGATTATTTGTACGCCCATGCTACGTTTAGCCGCACCTTTTGACATCCACAAACTAATAAAAGCGCCACCAAAACCAATCGCTAAAGACATTACCGCGATATAACCAAACTCGGCAGGGATGCCCATTTCTGACATTCTGGCAGTCATCCCAAAGCTTGCATCCAGCACATTCCAAACAATGCCTAGCACTGCAACTACCGCGAAGTTTGTTGCCATTAATAACATTATGCGTTTCATTTTTTGATCCTATAATTTGTATGTTCATACAATGGGGATATTTGATGATAAATTCAATGATTTATCATTTGTATTATTTTGCAATTAACAAGTTATAAAGCACACCCCCCCACTTTTACATGATGTTTATCATTTAATTTCATCATGTGAAAGTGGGGGGGTGTGTTTTTATTAATAAACAATCAATTCATTCCACAAATTCTGCTACCATCGAGTCATCTTTAACAAAGAACATAAACGAGACTAAAAACGTGCGACAAAACATACTACGCGCAGATAGCGCATTGCTTACCTATCCGATTAGAGAAGTTGTTGCGATTGGTAAAGAGCTTGAAAAACTCGGTGGCTTTTCGATGGTTTGGGAAAATATCGGCGACCCTGTTGCCGCAGGTGAACATGTCCCCTCGTGGATGCACGACCTTGTACAAGAGCAAGTTGCCACCGACCAAAGCTTTGCTTACACCGAAACCAAAGGCGCAATTCAAGCGCGTGAGTATGTGCTTGAAAACTTCTCTAACAAGAAAAAGTGCACGGTTGATGATATTTTATTCTTCAACGGACTTGGCGAGGCTATCAATAAAATCATGGGTAATTTACCCAAAGAAGCGCGCGTTCTGGTGCCCTCACCCACCTACCCTTCACACGCTACGGCAGAATCCATGCACGCGGGATGTTCATTTATCTCCTATGAATTAGACCCCAGTAATGACTGGGAACCCAATGTAGAAGAAATCGAAAACAAGATTAAATACAATGATCACGTCGTGGCAATTCTCGTCATAAACCCAAACAACCCAACGGGCAGTGTTTATAAACGTGAAACACTCGAACAAATAGTCGCTATCGCCAAAAAGTACGATTGTTTTTTGATCTTCGATGAAATTTATCATCACATGACATTTGAGGGTGTTAAGACCACCTTGTTGCATGAAATTATTGGCGATACACCCGGCATCAGCATGAAAGGCATCAGTAAAGATGTGCCTTGGCCGGGTTCTCGTTGTGGTTGGATAGAAGTATATAACTCTGATAAAGATGAGAACTTTAAAGGCTTTATCGGTATTATCTTGCTCACAAAAATGCTGGAGGTTTGCTCCACAACCTTGCCACAAATCGTATTACCGCACCTTTATGAACACCCTAAATTTGAACCCTACTTACAAGCAAGAGCGGATAAATACCAAAAACGTGCTGATGAAGCCTGTGCTTTTTTTGCCGACATTCCGCAGGTTCGTGTAAATAAACCCAAGGGCGTTTTTTACCTTGTGGTGGAGTTGTTGGATTTACCCATGAATACGTTAGAACCCGTGAATAAAAAGGTACGCCTGTATTTAGATGATTTAGAAAATAAAAACACCACAGCAGACTTTCAATTCGCTTATGAATTAATGGGCGCAGAAGGAGTTTGCGTTGTACCGCTTACGGGTTTCAGCTCCAACGTAACAGGCTTTAGAATGACATTATTGCAAGAAGATGATGCAGTATTTACCGAAACACTTCATAAGATGGGTAGAGCGATTCAGGCTTATTATTCATAATATGAAACAGAGTCCTGTGCTTATAGAAGGAAAACACACCCCCCCACTTTTACATGACATATTTATTCAACTATAACAAAAGATGACTTAAAGCTATGATAAAAAACCTAAAACTACGCCCAATACTCGGTGACTTCCTCATTGAAGATCACACCATTGAATACAATCAATTCATGGCAAAATTTTATAATTTTTGTATAAAACAAGGAATGGAGTCCGGGAAGATTGTCCCTTCGCGCGCCTTTTGTTCGGATGAAAGTCAGGGTTTACCTATAATTTTAATGAGCAAACATTTTGGCGCTTTCCCGTTTGATCATGGTTTAGTGGGTGGCATAATGTCGCATGGTCGTCATGCACCACACGCGCATCATGGTAAAGATATGGTGATTATCCAAGCCAGCCATGTAGGTTTTGATCCAAAGTCTGAGCGCTTTGGCATATATCGACGTTTACAAACAGAAGAGCAAGAATTCTCATCAAACTGCGGAAAAATTCACGCCACCTTGGAATGGTATTTAGAAGAGTATGAATTTGCACAACAAAATACCTTATTGCAAATGGTTGATGGACAAATTCAAATAACTATCGACAAACAACTGTTTGATCAAGACTATGATGAAGGTTTATTTTTAAACCTAGAAGCATTGATAGAACAAGATGAAGATACAGGTGAGCATGTAAAGCCTATCAAAATACTCAGTACTTCACGCGTGTATCCTGCATCAAAAGCGTTAATTGCTTTTTTAAAAGAAGTAAAATGCGATATCCCTACAGATCAAGCAGAGCCCATAGGCAAAAACCTGCAGCCCACCCTATTCCATTTTGAACGCAACGAAGAGGACTTTAACTTCATGTTAAATAATCTACACGAATATATGCCGTGGATTGTGACATCAGGAAACCCGATGCTCAGCGCCGCTGAAATCAATGTGCAACTTGAGTTTGATAAAGCTTACCGTAGCATCGTGCGCGAAGAGAGTTATCACGGAAAAAACCTGATTTATATTGCCGGTTTAAATATTGACTATTCACCACAAGATGATGAGAAGTTTCCACCCAGTCAATTTGTACCTTGGGCAGCTTATATTCAAAAAGCAGATGGCTCACACAGCATACTAGAGCAAGATGAGTTATATGAAGCGCTGATGAAGTGCTCTGACAAAAATGAAGATCAAATTAACTTAGACGATATGATTTCGGACTGAAAAAGATGCAACGCAGGTCAGTTGGTTTAAATAACATGCGAAACCTTCTTCTATTGCCCAAAGCGATTGGGTAAAAAGAATAAGTCGTAGGTTGGTCGCTGAGTTTACGAAGCCCAACAAACAGTGTCACGTTGGGCTTCGTTCCTCAGCACCAAGCTACGTAATATACCTTTGCAACGCCTCTGTAAAAGAAGAGCGGTTTAATATGTTATTTATTTTTCGTTACTCAACAGCCCACGCATTTCATCAAACTGCGCCAATTCATCTTTATCAACATCAGGAAACTGCGGATTCATCGCCTTCAAAGTCGCCACTATCGTTCTTGCCACTTCCACACGCATAAACAACTTATCATCGGCAGGAATCGCATACCAAGGCGCATGGGTTGTTGATGTGGCATTCAACGTCTGCTCATAAGCGTGCATATAATCATCCCACAAAGCACGCTCTTTTAAGTCGCCCGAATCAAACTTCCAATGCTTTTCTGGCTCATTTAAACGTGATAGAAAACGCTTTTTTTGCTCATCTTTTGAAACATTCAACCAAAACTTAATAATCACCGTGCCATTTCGCGCAAGGTGTTTTTCATGGTCATTAATCGATTCAAAACGCTCATCCCAAAACGATTCCAAACTGCCTTCGCTAAGGTCATCAGGTAAATCCGCCAAGCGCTGATATTGCAGATAATCAGGATGAACACGCACCACCAAGGTTTCTTCATAATAGCTACGGTTGAACACGCCAATACGCCCGCGCTCAGGCAAACGCGTTGCGCTACGCCACAAGTAATCATGATCTAACTCTTGTGTTGATGGCTTTTTAAAAGAAGAAACATGACAACCCGCAGGATTAACCCCACTCAAAACCGCGCGAATCGTGCTGTCTTTACCCGCTGCATCCATCGCTTGAAACACCAAAAGCAGCGCGTTTTTATCTTCTGCAAATAAGCGGTGTTGTAGCTCGCCTATTTCTTTACGTAGGGTTTTGAGTTCTTTTTTAAACGCTGACTTATTTACATCTCCGTCTAATACGGTTGACGTATCTTTCACTTTAAAGTTTGAATTGGGCTTAATAATGTATGGCGTTTTAATGGCTTTGATCATGGCTATTCCTTTTGTAAGCACACCCCCCCAGTTTTACATGATGTTTATTGTAATATGAAAACATCATGTAAAACTGGGGGGGTGTGCAGGCTTAATATTATTCCTGCGTTATCTTCTTAGCATAATCTTTTAAAAGCTGAAT
>CAYOHT010000065.1:6243-10061 GCA_964403815.1 uncultured Cocleimonas sp. | reverse complement strand
GGCAAAGCCAATGTATTAGAAGTGATGGAGCTTTGGGCTGAAGTGGTTGAACGTGTCGGCAAAGAATACCCAGAAGTTGAGCTAAGCCACATGTATGTCGATAACGCGGCAATGCAGTTGGTAAAAGAGCCTAAGCAATTTGATGTAATGGTCACGGGCAATATGTTTGGTGATATTTTATCTGACGCTGCTGCTATGCTTACAGGTTCTATCGGAATGTTGCCTTCGGCTTCGCTGGATAAGAACGGTAAAGGAATGTATGAGCCGATTCATGGTTCAGCCCCTGATATTGAAGGTAAGAATCTGGCTAATCCATTAGCTACTATTATGTCGGTTAGCATGATGTTGAAATACTCACTGGGTAATACTGAGCTTGCAGATAAGATTGATGTGGCAGTTAAAACAGTTATTCAGCAAGGTTTCCGCACTGCTGATATTCATGTGGATGGTGTTGCGGGTACTACTTTGGTGGGTACGAGTGAAATTGGTGATGCGGTAGTGGCTGCGTTAAAAGACTAAATATGTCCACGAAAGTCACGAAAAAATACGAAAGGTAATAAAATGTCAGATCAAAAAACTTATGATGTCGCCGTAGTCGGCGCAACAGGTGCAGTCGGCGAAGTGATGCTAGAAATCCTAGCAGAGCGTAAATTCCCTGTTGGGAAGGTATACGCACTTGCAAGCGAGCGCTCGGTAGGTAAAGAAGTGAAATTTGGACGTAAGAAGTTGGTGGTTGAAGATTTAGCCAAGTTTGACTTCTCAAAAGTACAAATCGGTTTATTCTCACCCGGTGCTTCAATCTCTGAAGAATACGCGCCAATTGCAGCGTCACAAGGTTGTGTGGTTATAGATAATACCTCGCAGTTTCGTTATGACGATGATATTCCATTGGTTGTACCCGAGGTTAACCCCCATGCGGTGGCTCAATATACCAACCGTGGCATTATCGCAAACCCTAACTGTTCAACCATTCAAATGTTAGTTGCTCTAAAACCTTTACATGATGCAGCAACGATCACACGTATTAATGTATGTACTTATCAAGCGGTATCAGGTTCTGGAAAACCAGCCATTGATGAACTTGCAGGTCAAACAGCGTCTTTATTAAACGGTCAAGAAGCTAAGGTTGACGTTTATCCAAAGCAAATAGCCTTTAACGTTATCCCACAAATCGATGTTTTCTTAGAAAATGGCTACACCAAAGAAGAAATGAAGATGGTCTGGGAAACACATAAAATAATGGAAGACCCAAATATCATGGTGAATCCAACGGCGGTACGTGTACCTGTATTTTTTGGTCATTCAGAAGCGGTGCATATCGAAATGCAAGATAAGCTAAGTGCAGAGCAGGCAACTGAGCTATTAATGAATGCGCCTGGCATTGAAGTGATTGATGAGCACAAAGATGGTGGTTATCCAACGGCTGTGTCAGATGCTGCCAATAAAGATGCAACCTTCGTTGGGCGTATTCGCGAAGATATTTCGCACGACAGTGGTTTAAACCTATGGGTAGTCTCGGATAACGTGCGAAAAGGTGCTGCTTTAAATAGCATCCAAATTGCAGAAGTTTTGATTAAAGACTATTTATAGTGCTCTATATGACAAAAGGACTTGGCTTGGTTTTTTCAATAACTTAGCGAAGAATCCCTGCTCTTAAAAGGCGATATTTGTCATATTTTGACAAATATCGCCTTTTTTATGGTTTTTCGTTAATAAATGACAAATATATTTTATATGTTCAGTTTTGATTCATCAGAGCTTTGATAGTATACCCAGCATATAGTTTAGTGATAAATAATTTTTCGGGGAGTTCTTAACGGAATAGAATAAATTTTTATTACTGAAGTTTTAGTTTGTTAACTTTACCATGATCTTAAAAATAAAAATAAGTCATGGCTTGAGTCACAGGAACATCTTTCTAGGACATTGAAAGAGTGAATGGATTCGTAGTTGTACCATATAATAAGGGGAATAATAAGTGAATAAGAAAGCCTTGAGTCTTGCCATTAGTTTAGCGCTGACCATACCAACACTAACCAATGCACTTAGTTTAGGTGACATTGAATCTAATTCAAGTTTGAATCAGCCATTTAGAGGTAAGATTAATCTTCACTCTACAAGTGCTGCTGAAGCGAAGACGTTAAAAGTTCGTGTTGCTTCACAAGCTGTCTTTAACCGAGTGGGTATTGATAGACCTGCTTTTTTGAATAGCATTCGTTTTAGAACGACTGTTCAAAATGGAAAGCCTGTAATATTGGTTAGCTCTAATCAACCTATTAACGAACCTTTTCTTAACTTCTTATTAGAAGTCAGCTGGCCAAACGGACAACTCCTTAAAGAATACACTGTATTGCTTGATCCACCTGTACTAATGCGTCCCGATACGGCGATTGCTAGTAACAATGCTGGTGTTCGCGCAGAGCCTCGTGCCCAAGGTCGTATTACACGTCCTGCGGCAAGAGCATCTCAGATGACTCAGCAACAGCGTCAAGCGCAAGCACAACGCCAAGCTCAACAACAAGCTGCTAGACCAAGAGCACGTACCGAGTCTGAGATTTTTGCAGAAACGGCACGTCGTATCTTAGGGCAACAAGCAACACAGCCAACAGCTAGAACAACAGCTCGTTCTACTAGAAGAGTTGCCAGCGTTGGTAGAACATACCGCGTAAAGCGTGGTGATACATTATCAGTGATCGCTAAGAAGCTAGGTCAACGTGGTGTTCGTAGCGAACAGATGATGGTTGCTTTATTTGAAAAGAATCGTAATGCGTTTGCTCAAAACAATATGAATATCTTGAAGTCGGGTGTTTTATTGAAACGCCCAACAGCACAAGAAGCTAAAGCGGTTACAAGATCACAAGCAAAAGCACAAATTGCTGCACAAGCACGCGAATGGAAAAATGCACGTGGTCAAGCGGTTGCTAGTACTGGTTCTAAATCTACACCAAAAGCAGCTAATAATAGTTCTAATAATAACCAAGCACGCATGACGGTTGCAGGTACAAATGGTTCAGTAAGTGCAGGTGCATCTGGAAATGGTGATATTGCTGAACTAAATAAGCAATTAACCATGACCAAAGAATCTTTAACGTCAAAGAAAAAAGAAAACGAAGAGTTAAAGTCACGTGTTACAGAACTTCAGTCGTTATTACGTAAGAAAAATCGTCTTATCACGCTTAAAAGTGAGCAGTTAGCGAAACTTCAAGCTACAGCAAATGTAACGCCTGAGACAGGTGAAGCACCAGAAGCTTCTGAACCAGAAGTTAGTATGGACCCTATTGTTGAAGGTGGGTCAAACATCCAAACAGAAATTGCTAGTGAACTCACTTCAGGTGACGGTGTAATCATCCGTGATGGTGGTGAACAGACTGAAATGACGCCAGAGCAATTGCTTGCAATGACTGAGGAAGGTTTAGCTGAATCTACGCCAGCAGAGGCTGAACAAGCACTGCCAATAGCAGTAGAACCTGCGCCAGTTGTAGAAGAAAGCGGAACTGATGTTTTAGGTCTTTTAAGCTCGCCAACGGTTCTTGGTTCTGGCGCGGTATTGGGTCTTTTAGGACTAGGTGGACTTTGGGTCATGCGTCGTCGTAAAGATGATGATTTAGACTTTGATTCATCTGAAATGAGCTCAATCGACATTGATACGCAAATGGGAGATTATGAGGCTAAGTTTGATGATTCACAAATTGATGAGTCAGAGTTTGTAGCACATGATGGACCTTCAGAAACAACAGAAACAGTAGTTCATGAAGAGGAAGCAGTTGAAGGTGATGAAGATATTCTTCAAGAAGCAGATGTTTACATTGTATACGGTC
>CAYOHT010000065.1:0-6143 GCA_964403815.1 uncultured Cocleimonas sp. | reverse complement strand
GTTGAAGGTGATGAAGATATTCTTCAAGAAGCAGATGTTTACATTGTATACGGTCTACATGATCAAGCAGAATCTGAGCTTAAACAAGCGATTGAGAAAGATCCTACTAACATGGCTTTCCGTGCCAAGCTTCTTGAAAACTACAAGGCAGCAGGCGACGTAGAAGCATTCGAAGAAGAAACGAAAGTATTCTTAAGCATTGACTCTGCAGATAAAGAGCAATACTTAGATGATATTAAAGGATGGGGAAGCTCTTTAAACCAAAGTAACAATTTATTTAGCGATTCTTCAATGGCGGCAGCCGCAGCTGGAGCAGGTGTTGCGATGGTCGCAGGCACTGCAGCAGCAAGTGATGAAGTTGAAGCAGTTGCAGAGGGTGCCCTTGAAAGCGGTATTGATACCTTAGATGTGTTAGAAACGGATGAATTAGAAGACATAAACCTTGATGATATTTTATCAGATGATAATGATTTAATTGATAACTCTGATGATATTGCGCTTGATGGTGCTACGACAGGTAACTTTGAAGAGATTACATCCGAACTAGAAACAGAAATTGGTTCAGTAGATGACTTGCTTGATGCAGGTGATGAAATTGATCTTGGTGAAGGTTTGGATTTAGACTTTGATGCAGGATTAGATGATAACTCTGATACATTTGAAACAGTCGGAGAAATTAATCTTGATGATGTGTCAGAGAATGGAGATATTGACCTTACCAATCTAAACCTTGATATTGGTGGCGATGACTTTGATAAAATCATGCCAGAAGATAATGCCTATAAAAGCTCTGCTAAAGAAGTAGCTGATGTTACAGATCTCGATTTAGACTTGGGTTTAGATGTTGCTGATAGCGAAGGTGAAGATAATTTACTTGCAGACTTTGATGATAACTTATCATTTTTAGACCTTGATGATGATGCTGAAGTGATCGAAGAAACTCAAGTTGAGACTAAGCTAGACCTTGCAAAAGCTTACATCGACATGGGTGATATCGAAGGTGCTAGAAGCACATTGGAAGAAGTTATGGCAGATGGTAGTGATGATCAGAAGCGTGAAGCGGAAGAGTTACTACAAAACACAGGCTAATAGTAATAGTTTGTTAATAAAAAGCCGGACTTGCTCCGGCTTTTTTGTGCCTGCTATTTACAGAAACGGTTATACTAACGAAATGATAAAATACGCCGCCTGCATAGAATACGATGGAACAGACTACCACGGCTGGCAGCGCTTAAAAGATGTGTCTTCGGTGCAAGAAGAAGTTGAAAAGGCGCTATCAAGTGTTGCCAATCACCAAGTTGATCTCACTTGCGCGGGCAGAACTGATAGCGGCGTGCATGGAATAGGGCAGGTCGTCCATTTTGAATCTGACGCGACGCGTGATGAAAAGGCGTGGCGCATGGGTTGTAATACCAATTTGCCCGATAATATTGTGCTTAGATGGATTCAGCCGATGGAAGAAAGCTTTCACGCGCGATTCTCGGCGACTTCTCGGCGTTATCGATACATAATACTCGACAACCAAATTCGACCCGCGTTGCTCAATAATAAGGTTTGCTGGTATCGAGAGCCTTTAAGTGAAGCACTAATGCAGGATGCGGCAAGTAGATTGCTGGGTGAAAATGATTTTTCAAGCTTTCGTGCGGCGGGCTGTCAGGCAAAACACGCCATGCGTGAACTGCAAGAAATTACCGTCAGCCGTGAAGGAAAGTACATTTATATTGATATTGTCGCCAATGCTTTTTTGCATCATATGGTGAGGAATATTGTCGGCAGTTTATTTGAAGTCGGCACGACACGACAAGCGCCTGAATGGTTTACAATATTATTAGAAGCTAAAGATAGAACGCAAGCAGGTATTACCGCGCCTGCGTGTGGTTTGTATTTTGTCAGTGTTGATTATCCTGATGAGTATGTATTACCTCCTAAAGCACACCCCCCCACTTTTACACTATGATTTGCGCAAACAACGCTATTGAAAACTATGCGAACACTTGATCCTTATACAATTCCACTGGAATCAACCAACCTGATTGAAGCCAGCGCGGGCACGGGTAAATCATGGACGGTGACATTTCTTTATCTGCGTTTGATCTTAGAAAAAGGCTTAACGGTAGATCAAATATTGGTCGTGACATTCACCGATGCAGCAACCAAAGAATTGCGCGATGCAGTGCGAACGCGCTTGGTAGAAGCGCTTGAGATATTAGAGCTAAGCGACGAAGAATATATTGAACGGAAAGACAAAGGAAAAATTAATCGAGAATACAAAGCGTTAAAGAATAAAGTAAAAGAAGAATCACTTGATTTAGAAACATCCATCATGCGATTGAAACGCGCCAAGCTCAGTATAGATGAAGCCGCTATATTCACCATTCACAGCTTCTGCCAACGCGCTTTGAGTGACAATGCATTTGAAGCCAGTTTGCCATTTGAAAGCGAATTGCTGGCCGATGATAAAGAGATCATGCAGAATTTAGTGGATGATTTTTGGCGCAAGCGATTTGTGAGTGCATCAGTGCCTAAGTCATTAGTTTTTAAGCTTAGCCAAAAGAAAATAAGCCCAGATTCATTATTAAGCGATATACGCAATGCGGTTGGTAAGCCGTATCTTGAACACTGTGGTCCACAAACAGAAGAAGTTAAAGCAGAGAAATGGACAGAGCTAGAAGGCTATTTTCAACAAGCAATAGCGACATGGAAAGAGCAGGGCGATGAAATACGTAGTTTGCTAACTAACCCAGACTACATAAAGGCTTATTATGTCGACCTTATCAAAACCTGCGATGTGAATTTTTCCGAGATGGAGAAAATGCAGTTTTCAGACGGTTTACCTTGTAACTTAGATTGTAAAAAAATGTCATGGTTGGGTACACGACTTAAAGTTAAAAAGACGGCAAAAGTTGAGGATGTGGATCATGTGTTTTTTACACAGTGGCAAGCATTTTTAGATTTATGGATAGAGTTGGATAGTTGCTCAGATGATTTCATAAACACCATTCGCATTCAGTTGTTACAGTATTTACAACAAGAATTACCCAGAGAAAAACAAAGACTTGGCGTATTGTCTTTTGACGATTTATTACTACAGCTTGAAAGCGCTTTAGAAAACCAACCTCAGCTAGCGGAAGACTTACGCCACAAATATCCAGTAGCGATGATTGATGAGTTTCAAGATACCGATCCAATTCAGTATAAGATTTTCAGCACGATTTATCCTGCTACTGGTGAAGAGAAGAACGATAGCACGGTGTTCTTCGTTGGCGATCCAAAACAAGCAATTTACAGCTTCCGTGGTGGTGATATTCACACCTATCTCAACGCTAAAAATGATGCCTCTCAGCAATACACGCTGGATACCAATTGGCGCTCACACCCTGATCTAATCGCGTCTTTTAATACCTTGTACAGCTTTTCGGATAGTCCTTTTATGGATGAGGGTATTACTTATCAAGCCGTAAAAGCAGGGGATAAAGTCACCGGCCAACTGATTACGCCTGATAACCGTAGCCCTTTGCGTTTTTGGAATTACGAACAACAAGACGAAAAACCTGTAATGGAGGATATTCGTAGCGATATTGCCAATGCGGTCGCAGGCGATATTGCCAAGCTTTTAAATAATGCCAATGATGGCAAAGCTTCTATCGGTGACAAACCCATAATGGGCGGTGATATTGCTATTTTGATTCGCTCGCACACACAAGGCGACCGCATCAAACAGGCATTAAATAAAGTAGGTGTTGCCAGCGTTCAAAGCAGTAAGGACAGTATTTACGAAACCCATGAAGCTGTAGAAATATTGCGACTGCTAACGGCAATCGTAGAGCCACAACGCGAAGATGAAGTACGCCGAGCGTTAGTCACCGAACTACTTGGCTATCAAGCAGAAGACCTGCTGGCTTTTGAGGATGATAGTAATGCGTGGGAAGACATTCTGCTGAATATGCAAAATTGGCATTATCAATGGAAAAATCAAGGCTTCTTGCCGATGATGCAAAGCTTGATGAAGTCCCAAAATGTGCATCAACGATTACTTTCTTATGACGATGGCGAACGCCGTTTGACCAATGTTTTGCATCTATCAGAACTTATCCATCACCAAAGTAAACAGCTTTCTTTGAATATGGAAGAGGTGTTGCGTTGGCTCAAACAACAGCAAGCAAACTTGAATTCTAACGAGCGAGAATTACGTTTAGAAAGCGATGAAAACCTCGTTAAAATCGTCACGATTCATAAATCCAAAGGCTTGGAATATCCTATTGTTTATCTGCCTTTTGTGGGTATTAGTGGCGCGGCGTTTAAGGATAAAATTTACAGCTTTTATAAGGATGATACGGCATATCTTGAGATTGGATCACCTGATGCTGATGAGCATAAAGACATCAAAAAAGCCGAAGAGCGCGCAGAAGAAGCACGGCTTTTATATGTTGCGCTAACGCGCGCAAAGTACCAATGTACGGTCGTTACACAGCCAAAATCCATTAGCGGAACCCCTGATAGAACAGCGTTAGGTTGGTTGTTGACAGATGGTGAGGAAATTCCATCGGGCAATACAAAAGCTGCGCAAGAACAGAAAACCAACTACTACATTGCATACAATGAAAAGCTGGATAAATTAGCTAGCGAAGGCGAAGGAAATATCAGCCAAAGCACCATGCCAATGGATTCAAACGAACGCTATCAATCCCCACAAATTGATCAAACACTTAGCGCAAAAAACTTTAACGCAAGCATAAAACAACAAGCGCAAGTCACCAGCTTTAGCGGGCTAACGGCTGGCGCGCATGCTGAAAGTGCTGATCACGATAATAGTAGTATTGAAAGCACACCCCCCCACTTTTACATGATGGATAATGAAGAACAGAATGAATTTCCACGTGGAGCAACAGCAGGTAGCGCTTTACATGAAATTTATGAAAATATGGATTTTACAAAGCCAGTTGATGAGCAAGCAGATGTTATTGCCAGCGGTTTAAACAAATGGGGTTTTGATCAAGAACACGAAGTGGCAGCGACCACGCTAATGAAAAATTCTCTGCAAGCGGAGTTATTTGAAGGTTTTAGCTTGCAACAGTTGAGCAATGACAAACGCCTCAATGAAATGGAATTTTATCTACCATTAGAATTGCTACAGATTGATGATTTAAAACAAATATTATTCAAATACTTACCCGAAAAAGATCAGAAACTACGCGACGCGGTAAACACCTTAAATTTTGAACAGGTAGAAGGCTATCTTAAAGGCTTTATCGATTTGATTTTTGAGCATGATGGGCGTTTTTATATTGTCGACTACAAGTCAAACTCCTTGGTAGATTATGCGCCAGAAAACCTTACGCCCACGATGGCAGACTCGCATTATTATCTGCAGTATTTGTTGTACAGTGTCGCCTTGCATCGCTATTTAAAAAAGCGTGTGGCAGGCTATAGCTGGGATTCACATATCGGCGGTGCGTACTATTTGTTTATTCGTGGCATGTCTGCATCATCTAAAAGTGGGGGGGTGTACTTCAATAAGCCTACTGTTGAATTGATTAATGCATTGGATAGTTTATTTGTAGAGTCTCTTTTTAAGGTCGAAGCGCTATGAGTTCCGAACAGTTAAGTATGGATTTTGCATCATCAATGCCGCTACCAGAAGAACCCCAAAGCGTAGAAGTGAGCTATGACGCTTTAGATCATCAGCTATCAGATTTAATGCATCAATTAAATGGTGACATTAGTTACGACAAGAACAGTGGCGATAAAAATCCAATCCTAAAACACTGCACATTAGAGATCAGCCAAAACACGCGCGATGGACAAATTGCAATTAAGTGCAACGAAGCACAGCAAGCCGAATTATTAAAAACCACAGTTGTAGGCAAAGCAGGGGATTACAAACCGCTGATTTTGGATAATGGTTATTTGTATTTACGCCGTTACTGGCAATATCAACAACAACTGGCTGATCAAATAAAGTCACGTTTAACGCTTGAAGAAACGGATGATGATTTTGAAAGCTGGGCACAGCAACGCTTGGATTATTATTTTGGCGAGACGCAAGAAGGCGTAGCAACAGATTGGCAAAAAGTAGCCGCAGAGCGTGCGTTAAAAAATAGATTTTTAATCGTTTCAGGTGGACCAGGTACAGGTAAAACAAC
>CAYOHT010000064.1:0-10120 GCA_964403815.1 uncultured Cocleimonas sp. | reverse complement strand
ACAGATAGGCTTAAAACTAAGAGTGCTTTTGTGATGTTGTTTTTCATTTTTGATCTCCTTAAATAACTATACCAAAGTGGTAAGTTATAGAAAGAAGATACGTCATAAAGTTCCGCTTAGATCAATTTAAATCAACTTGTCTCTAATTTCCGTAGGTCTTTACGTAGCACCTTACCCACATTACTTTTTGGTAATTCATCTATAAATTGAACGTATTTAGGACATTTGTAGCGCGTCATTTCTTTGTAACAATATTCCATTAACTCTTCTTCAGTTAGGCTTTGATCTTTTTTGACCACAAACACCTTAACCGCTTCGCCTGATTTCTCGTGAGGGACGCCGATTGCGCCTAGTTCTAGCACTTTAGGATGTGCAGCGACCACATTTTCAATTTCGTTCGGGTATACATTAAATCCTGAGACAATAATCATGTCTTTAAGACGATCAACCAGTTTTACAAAGCCGCCTTCATTGATAATCGCAATATCTCCTGTGTGCAACCAACCATCATCATCCATGACCTTTGCGGTTTCTTCGGGGCGATTCCAATAACCTTGCATCACCTGTGGCCCACGAATACACAGCTCTCCCGGTTCGCCGAAGGCTTGTTTATTACCTTTTTCATCTTTCACACACGCTTCGGTGGATGAAATAGGCAAGCCAATATTCCCTGAAAACTCAGTACTGTCGGTAGGATTAATGGTTGCGGCAGGCGAGGTTTCGGTTAAGCCATAAGCTTCTACTAAAGGTAATCCTGTTACTTCTTTCCACTCTTTTGCGACAGACTCTTGCACTGCCATACCGCCACCCAGCACCAGCTTTAAACGTGAAAAATCGATATCCGCAAAACCTGGGGTATTCAATAAGCCATTAAATAAAGTATTCACGCCTGGCATGAAGGTGAATTTTGAACTTGCTAATGTTTTAACAAAGCCTGGCATATCTCTGGGGTTGGTTACTAACACACTCTTCGCGCCAATTTTTAAGGCAAAGGCATTCGCCGTTAATGAAAAGATATGATACAGCGGAAGTGCTGTAATAAATATTTCATGTTCATCATGCCTAAGCTCATTAGAAATCCACGCTTCAAGCTGGAGCAAGTTTGCAACCATATTCTTATGTGAAAGCGCTGCTCCCTTGGCTACGCCTGTTGTGCCGCCCGTATATTGTAAAAAAGCAATATCATCGTGCCCTAATTCAGCATCGGCGAAGGGTTTATCTTTGCCCTGCTTCAAGACATCATTAAATTTTACTGCGTGTGCGGGCAACGAGAATGTAGGTACCATTTTCTTGACGCGTTTAACAATAAAGTTCACAAGCAAAGATTTTGGGAAGCTTGCCAAGTCACCAATTTGTGTTGTGATAATAGTTTTAACCGAGGTTTTATCCAATACTTCTTCCAAAGTGCTGGCAAAGTTTTCTAAGATAACAATCGCCACTGCGCCAGAATCATTGAGTTGATGTTCAAGCTCACGTGCGGTGTAAAGTGGGTTGGTATTTGCGACGACCAATCCCACACGCAGCGCCGCGAACAACGCGATAGGATATTGCAGTAAGTTGGGCATCATAATCGCGATGCGATCACCCTTTTTTAAGCCTGAATCAAGTAAATAAGCCGCGAAGTTACGTGTCATTTTATCGACATCATCGTAGTTTAGCGTCATACCGAGATTTTCATAGGCAGGGCGATCACGATACGCCTCAGCACTTTGACTAAATAAATCCCCCAAAGACTTATAATCATTCGGGTCTATCGTTTCAGGAACGCCCGGTGCGTAGTTTTTTAACCAGATTTTATCCACAGCTTGTTTCACGTCATTCTCCTTAAAAGTTGTTTATTATTTTTACCTTATTAATATTTCTTAAAGCAGTTCTGCTGAGCTTGTCGAAGCACACCCCCCCACTTTTACATGATGTAATATACTTTATTAATCTATCTACTTACCAATCCTACTTGTCAATGCCAATCAAGGCATTCTTAAAACGCGTAACAATATCACCCGCCGGTTCAATTTTGTGTATGCCCGAAACGCTTTTACCCGCTTGCCAAAACTCTTTTTTAGCATCCTCATCGTAGGAGGATTTACGCAATTGAAAGGCAGCGCGAATCGTGTAAATCGTTCTCATCCAATGCTTTCCTTTCGGATGTTTTAAAAGCCAAGCAGCGATAGCACCTGGTTTTGTCCCTTGCGACTTTATGTAAGCTGTATTGATAATGGAAACAGGCACGCCCGTAATTTTCTCGCTTAATACAATATCGTCCGCATCGGCTTTTACTATCGCCTCTTTATACACTACGCTACTTGAGCATTCTTTAGTTGCAATAAAGCGTGTGCCAAGTTGACAAGCATCGTAACCTAAATTCATCGCCTCTACATATTGTGTTTCATTGCCAATGCCACCTGCACATACCAGCGGCACATCAAAGCCTTTTAACTCATCAAATAAATGTTCTTTTGTCTTTGCGCCAGCATGACCACCCGCGTTGCCGTTTACTGCAATCAAACCCTGTGCGCCTCCATCTAAGCCTTTTTCTGCCCATTTAGCTTCGGTAACATCATGGTACACAATGCCACCGTGTGGCGTTACTGCGTCTACCACCCATTTGGGATTACCCAATGAGGTTATAAAGAATCGTACGCCCTCTTCCAGCGCAATATCCACCCACGCCACCATTTTTTCGTGATAGCGTTTTGACGATTTTTCTATCAATGCATTCATACCAATGGGATTGTCGGTAATGGCTTTTATATCGCGTAGCGCTTGTCTAAAGTCTTGTTTGTGAACGAAGGTTATAGAGACAGGCTGCACAATACCAATCGCGCCAGCGCCCGATACTGCGGCAACCAGTTCTAAATTAGAACAAGGATACATTGGCCCACAAATCAGCGGGATCTCAACTTTCGTGTGTTGCGTAAAAGGCGTTTCTAATGAGGCTCGTTTTCCTGATGCCATTAGGTTTTATCCTCTTTGGGTGAAAGTCGCCAATGCACTTTAACGCGTGAAACTATATCATCTTCTGTATCTTTAATCTCAGCCAATGCGAGGCTATTAATGGATTCGCTGATACTCTCAGGCGGTGTTGCCGAACCTGTCGCAATCAAACGACCACGCGCTTTTTTAAGATACTCAATTTCAAGATTTACAACGATAGCACGCGTATTGGGTGGTACAGCAGAAATCATCGCCAAACCACTGGCTAATTCACCCAAGTTTGCCAAAGCGATGGCATGAACAGAATTTAAATGGTTTCTCACTGAGCGACGGTCTTTTAAAGCAACTTGAACAGAGCCAGGCTCTAGGCTGAGCACTTCGGCTTTTATCGTGCCAGAATATGGCGCTGTACGTCCCAATATATAACTGAAAACTTTGCGTCCCAAGGCGCTACCGCCATAACGATTCCACATTTTAATCAGGCGCTGCTCGGGTGCAGCGTTATTAGAGTGTTGTGTGGCTGTAGCAGTCAATAAAATTACTCAGTTAGTTTATAATTTAAGTATAGACAAAATTCATCAGAATGCTTTGAAAGTATTGAAGTTTTTTGTGTTATTTATAGATCACCCAGTAAAGGCTTTATCAGAGTTTAAGTAATCCATTTCAGCCTGTGAGCTTTCACGACCTAGCGCTTCATTACGGTGTGGAAAACGCCCATACTTTTCAACTATTCCACGGTGATGTTTAGCAAACTGTAAATTACCTTCTAACTTCGCTTTTTCAAAACACTGCACCGCTAAGTTTTGATCATCCATATTCTCGCTGTGCATCAGTGGCATGTATAAAAAAGAAACACGATCATTAGGAACCTCGTTATCAAAACCTTTTTCAATAGCATGTTTTGTGATTTCTACCGCTTGTTGTTCGGTGCTGAAACCTTTTGCGCTATCACGAAACATATTCAATGGCAGTTGATCCAAAATAATACAAAGTGCGAGACAGCCATCTGCATTGTCTTTCCAGCTATCTAACCCTCCAGCTTTAGCTTGCTCCCAGATTGACTCATATTCATCTGTAATGAGTTGATCAATTTTTGGAGTTGAGCTAAACCAATGATCACTGATGGGTTTTGTAAACCAAAAATCTAATACTTTTGTAATTTCATTATTCATCATTTATTTCTTCATTAAATTCATCACAATGACTATATTTTAGTGGTTATTCACTATAGCCCAAGCCACACCCATCGCTTGTTTATTTTCGATAACATCATGCACCCTAAATATTTGCACGCCTGCTTGAACACCTAGTGCTGTTGTCGCGCATGTTCCTATCACGCGTTGTTGTGGGTCATCTTGATTTAGCAACTCACCCAAGAAACGCTTACGGCTAGTGCCGAGCAAAACTGGATAACCCAAAGCCACTAACGCGTCTAAATTTGCCAATAGCGCAAGGTTATGTTGAAGTGTTTTTCCAAAACCAATACCAGGATCAAGGATGATATTGTCTTTATCTACACCTGATTTCAACGCCAATTCTGCGCGTGCTTGAAGGTAACTTTTCACCTCGGCGCACACATCATCATATTGCGGGTCATCCTGCATACGGTCGGATTTTCCTTGGCGATGCATGAGAATTATGGGCACGTTTTTATCAGCCGCAAGCTTAATCATTTGCTCTGTACCGCCTGCAGAATCTTCACCTGCTGAAATATCATTAATCCAATTTGCCCCAGCTTCCAGCGCTTGTTTGGCTACTTGGTAATCGGTGGTGTCGATGCTAATGATAATATTTGTGACATTTCTATCTTTGACATTCTTAGTTTCAGTTTCAATATTACGAATGCCTTCGATAACAGGAATAACGCGGTCGATTTGCTCTTGTGTGGATACGTCTTTTGCACCTGGGCGGGTGGACTCGCCACCTATGTCGATGATGTCTGCGCCTTGATTGATCATTTCTATAGCGCGCGCGATGGCTTTCTTTGGACTATTGTGTTGACCACCATCGGAGAAGCTATCAGGCGTGACATTTAGGATGCCCATAATCATGGGAAGTTTATTTTTGGATAATTTCATCCGGTAAACCCGCAAGCACACCCCCCCACTTTTACATGATGTTTTTCTAAAGCATAAACATCATGTAAAAGTGGGGGGGTGTGCTTTAACAATAAGCTAGGCAGCAATGACAGGAATCCCCATTATATGCGCTTCAATATCGTCAGCTGATTTTTGATAGCTTTCAATTTCGTTGAAATTCAAATACCGATAAATATCATCCGACATCGTATCTAGCTCACTGGTATACGCCATGTATTCTTCCGTCGTTGGTAGCCTTCCGATTAATGCGGCTACTGCAGCAAGTTCTGCGGAGCCTAAATACACATCAGCACCATCGCCCAAACGATTAGGGAAGTTTCTGGTTGAGGTTGATACCACGGTCGAGCCTGCCGCTACTCTGGCTTGATTTCCCATGCACAAGGAGCAGCCTGGCATTTCTGTGCGCGCACCTGCCGCACCAAAAATATTATAATAGCCTTCTTCCATGAGCTGATGCTCATCCATTTTTGTGGGTGGCACTATCCATAAACGCGTTGGAACGGTCGTTCCTGCCTTTTGTAATAGTTTACCTGCCGCTCTAAAGTGCCCAATATTGGTCATGCATGACCCGATAAAGACTTCATCTACCTTTGCACCTGCAACATCTGAAAGCGTCTTAACATCATCAGGGTCATTAGGGCAGGCAAGCAATGGCTCTTTGATTTCATCCATATTTATTTCGATAACCTCGGCGTATTCGGCATCAGCATCAGCTTCCATAAGCTCAGGATTATCTAGCCAATCTTGCATGGCTTTAATACGTCTTGCGATGGTGCGTTCATCGCCATAACCTTCTGAAATCATCCATTTCAATAAAATGATATTAGAGGTGAGGTATTCAATGATTGGCTCTTTATTCAGTTTAATCGAACAACCTGAGGCTGATCGCTCTGCAGAGGCATCTGATAACTCAAAAGCTTGTTCTACTTTAAGATCGGGCAGACCTTCTATTTCTAAAACACGTCCAGAATAAACATTTACTTTACCTTCTTTTTCAACGGTTAGTAAGCCTCTTTGAATAGCGGCATATGGAATCGCATTAACCAAATCTCGCAAAGTAATGCCCGGTTGCATTGTGCCTGAAAACCTAACCAAAACCGACTCGGGCATATCCAAAGGCATAACCCCTGTGGCAGCAGCAAAAGCAACTAAGCCAGAACCCGCGGGAAATGAAACACCAATAGGAAAACGTGTATGCGAATCACCGCCTGTGCCAACCGTATCGGGCAATAGCATACGGTTTAGCCATGAGTGAATGACACCATCACCAGCGCGTAGCGATACACCACCGCGGTTCATAATAAATTCTGGCAACGAGTGTTGCGTGTCAATATCAATCGGGCGAGGATACGCCGCCGTATGACAAAACGATTGCATCGTAAGATCAGCCGAAAAACCCAAACAGGCCAAATCTTTCAACTCATCTCGCGTCATTGGGCCTGTCGTATCTTGCGATCCAACGGTCGTCATTTTGGGTTCGCAATATTGATCAGGGCTCACACCTTCAAGCCCACAGGCTTTGCCGACAATTTTTTGCGCTAGTGTGTAGCCTTTTGTTGACAATTCTGGCTCTTCTGGTTTTGCAAATAAGTCCGATACTGGCAAGCCTAAAGATTCACGCGCACGTTCGGTTAAACCACGTCCAATAATAAGTGGGATGCGTCCGCCCGCTTGTACTTCGTCCACCAACACTGGCGTGTTCAACTCAAAGGTTGCGATGACTTCATCTGTTCCACCGCGTTTTGCTACACCTTCAAAAGGGTAAACATCAACAACATCGCCCATTTCCATTTTGGAAACATCCATTTCTATTGGCAATGCCCCTGCATCCTCCATTGTGTTAAAAAAGATAGGGGCAATTTTGTTACCAAAACAATAACCACCGTCACGTTTATTTGGAATAAACGGAATGTCATTTCCCATCGTCCATAAAACGGAGTTTGTTGCTGATTTGCGTGATGAACCTGTGCCCACCACATCGCCAACATACGCAATGGGATGACCTTTTTCTTTTAGCTCTTCAATAGTTTCAAGCGGCTTTTCGGTAAAACTTGGGCGGGGCATTTTAAGCATTGCCAAAGCATGAAGTGGAATATCAGGGCGCGACCATGCATCAGGTGCGGGTGATAAATCATCGGTATTGGTTTCACCGGGTACTTTAAACACGGTAACGGTAATTTTCTCTGCAAGCTCGGGGCGCGACGTAAACCATTCGCCATCTGCCCACGACTGCACGATTTGCTTTGCAAAGCCATTGCCACTGTCCGATAACTCTTTCACATCATGGAAAGCATCAAACATTAATAGCGTTTTTGATAAGGCATCAACTGCTGTCGGCGCAAGCGCATCATCTTTTAGCGCATTTATTAAAGGCTCAATATTGTAACCACCTAGCATTGTGCCCAGCAGTTTAACGGCTTTGACGGCATCAACTAACGGTGATTTTGCCTCACTCTTAGCAACCGCAGCTAAAAAACCCGCTTTAACATAGGCCGCATCATCAACACCAGCAGGGATTCGATTAGCCAATAAATCCAGCAATACTTCTTCTTCACCTTTAGGTGGATTCTTCAACAACTCAACCAAATCCACAACTTGTTCTGCACTTAATGGTTTTGGAGGAATACCTTCTGCGGCACGATCTGCAACATGCTGGCGATATATTTCTAGCATTTTTAATTCTCTCTATACGCGGTTATAGGGCTTGAAAAACAAATAATCATCATCATCTAAACTCTTTGATGTGGCAAGTTTTACTTTTTAATATGGGGTATTAAGTTTTGGGTTCATTAATTAAAAACTTTCCAAAGCAAGCGATCACAATAAACCTACTTTTATTACTTTCACTTGTTGCGCTTGTTATTGGTGTAACCGCCCCACTCCTCACCTTAGAAAAACTCTACTTCTTTGAAAATACGGTTTCCTTATTCTCAACCATAACAGGGCTCTTTGCCCAAAAGGAATGGTTCTTGTTTTTTATTATTGCCATTTTTAGCTTGTGCATTCCTGTTATTAAAATAGCCAGCCTCCTATTGATTCTTAACGTAGAATATAAAAAAGGTTCTTTTTTAGATAAATCATTACATATTATCGAAACCTTTGGGAAATGGTCCATGCTCGATGTGTTTGTCGTCGCCCTGCTTTTGGTATCGGTAAAACTAGGCGTACTCGCTAAAGTTGAGGTGCATTATGGCTTATATGTTTTTGCAGCATCCGTGTTATTAACCATGGGGTTGAGCTTATGGATTTATACTTTATCAAAGAAGTCTTCTGAGCTTACCAAAGCACACCCCCCCACTTTTAAATGATAGATGATAGCTCGTTCGCTTTTAAAACGACTGCTAGAATTTATATAAGCTCCATGATGTTTATATTTATATTAATTCAGCTATTCCCTAATAAACCAAAATAAGGTAAAAAGGGAGTATAATGAAAATCCCAAAAAGAATTCAACCCCTCGTCGAATACGGGCTAGTCGACGAAGTACTCAGCAGGCTTATGAGCGGCAAAGAAGCCGACATTTATGTTGTGCTGTGTGGCGACGAAGTTCGCTGTGCCAAAGTCTATAAAGACGCCGCCGAGCGCGGTTTTAAAAAAGCCGTGCAATACACCGAAGGACGAAAAGTGCGAAACAGCCGTCGCCAGCGCGCGATGGAAAAAGGCTCAAAATTCGGAAAAAAAGAACAAGAAAAAACATGGCAAAACGCCGAAGTTGATGCACTTCGTACACTGGCTGATGCCAATGTGCGCGTCCCCGTCCCCTATGATTGCATCGACGGCGTATTACTCATGGAATTAGTTACCGATGCAGAAGGTGACGTAGCGCCACGCTTATCCGATGTCACCATGACCGACGAGCAAGCCATCGGCAATTTCATGATCGTCATGCAAGACGTAGTACGCATGCTATGCGCTGGCATCGTACACGGCGATTTATCCGAATTTAACGTACTACTCGATGAATACGGCCCCGTGATTATCGACCTACCCCAAGCTGTTAACGCTGCTGCTAATAACAATGCGGAATCCATGTTGCTACGCGATGTAGATAATATGACGCGCTACTTTGGGCAATACGCATCCTTCCTATTAGAAACCCAATTTGGTAAAGAGATTTGGAAACTGTATGAAGATGGCAAGCTCAAGCCTGATACGATTCTGACAGGCGAATTTGAAGATACTTCTGATGATGCTGATGTGGATGGTGTGCTTGAAGAGATTCAGGCTGCGTTTGATGAGGAGCAACAGCGGTTAGAGAGGCTTCGTGAGAGTGAGGCTTGAGTTTTTTCCGTTTTCATCGGGTTACAAATTCACTTCCCTCTGCTTAATCGCCAACTCCATCCCAAGCGCTTTAAGTACTTTATCAATGGTTTCTAGTTTTGGCTTTCCCATTTCTGAAAGTGATTTATAAAGGCTTTCTCTACCTAGTTGTGTTTCTTTAGCAATTTGGCTCATGCCTTTTGCTTTTGCGATATGACCTAATGCGCGTTGCAAGCCTTCAATGCCATTTTCGTCGAGCATGACTTCTAAATATTCCTGAATATATTCAGGATTATCAATTTCTATGTATTCTGCTGGGTCAAAATTTCTTGTTTGCATATTCATAATATTACTCGCCTAAGGTTCTCAATATTTCTTTGGCTCTCTCAATGTCTTTTTTCTGACTATCTTTATCGCCACCGTTCAATAACAACACAATGGTATTTTCTTGGATGACATAATAAATGCGATAGCCCGAACCAAAGAAAAAACGCATCTCTGTTAGTGGGTTATCAATCTCTTTAACATCACCAAAGTTTCCATGACTAACACGATCAATCCGAGCCAAAATGCGGATTTTTGCACCTCTGTCTTTTAGCTTTTTTAACCATTTATCAAAGACGGTAGTGGTTTTTATCTCGTATAGCATACTTATACAGCGTATCCTAAAAGATACAGCAAGTCAAAACTCTCTACTATGAAAATTAACAAGTACGGTAGGTTGGGCTTCGTATCCTCAGCCCAACCAAACAATTAGCGATGCTCGCGATTTTGCTCTTCTTTAAACTTCTTCTTCTCATCACGATGCTTATCGGCAAACTTTACAA
>CAYOHT010000063.1:0-10231 GCA_964403815.1 uncultured Cocleimonas sp. | reverse complement strand
ATATCGGCAGTTTTGGCAAGTTTAAAATAATTGGACTTGATCAGTCTTTCCTTAAACATACCCATGCTTCTTAGCATAGCGTATAAGCCCTGAAATTGAATGTGATTCAATTTTACGATAGATATTCCCTCGATGGCATTCAACGGTTCTTACGCTAATTGAATGTTTTTCGGCGATACTTTTGTTATTTAATCCGTCTAACAGTTCTACTAAAATAAGTTTTTCGCGTTTAGTGAGTTTGTTTACGTCTTTTTTGCTGTTGGCGACATCAGTTGCGCTTGAGCAGAAATGTTTTTGACCGTTATAAATTGTGCGTACCGCTTCAATCATTTCGGCGACAGGTTGGTCTTTTAGAATGTAGCCTTGTGCACCTGAGTCGATGGCGTTTTGCATATATTCTTTATTGTCGTGCATGGTTAATATCAGTACTTTGATGTGCGGGTGTGATTGCGATAGTTTTCGTGTGGCTTCTAGCCCGTTGATGATGGGCATGCTGATGTCGGCGATGATAACGTCAGGGTTGAGCGCTTCTGCTTGGTCTAATAATTCTTGCCCATTATTGGCAACGCCGATGACGTTAATGTCTTCAATTTCTTCAAACCGAGTGCGAATGCCGTCTTGCACCAAAGGGTGATCGTCGGCTAAAACGACGGTAATGGCGTTTGTTGTTTTTGATGCGGCAGTGGGTGAAACGGTGGTTGTTAAAGTGTTCATAGTCTTTTTTACAATGGTATGGTTACGATGACGGTAGTGCCTTTTTTTAAGGATGAATTCACGGTCATATGCCCCTCGAGTAGCTCGGCTCGGTCGATCATATTACGCAAGCCTAAACCACGGTCTGGGTTGATCTTATCCAGCGTGCTTTTATCAAAACCGATGCCATCGTTGCTGATGCTTAGGGTGACGCGTTTGCGCATTCTATCAATCTTGAGGATAACATGGTTGGCGCTTTTTGCATGTTTTTCGATATTGGTAAGCGCTTCTTGCACAATGCGGTAGAAGGCGGTTTCAATTTCTTGTGATAAGCGCGTTTTCTTACAGTTGTTTTTGATATGAACGTCAATATCGGTGCGCTCAGAAAAGTCATTGCATAGGCTTTCAAGTGCCGCAGTAAGCCCGAGGTCATCCAATAGAGTAGGGCGTAAGTCTCGCGAAATACGTCTCACTTCTTGTATGCCAGACGTTAGAATATCATCGGCATCATTAATAACATGGCTGATTTCAACTTGAGGTGATTGTTTGAGTAATTTACTCTTGGCACTGTCTAGCTTGTAGCGAACTGAAACTAATAGTTGGTTGATTCCATCGTGTAGTTCACGCGATACACGTTTGCGTTCATCTTCTTGGAAGTTGACTGTCTTATGTACCAAGTTACGCATTTTTTGGTTGGCAAGTTTACCTTCGGAGAGGTTAACGAGAAAACCAACCAAGGCAATGAGTAGAGTGGCAGCAATGGCGATCATGGAGGTGAGTAATAGCGTATTAGTCGTTGATTTTTTGGCTTTGGCTTTCATCGTGGTGACACCTTTTTCAATATCATCGATATAAATTCCTGTGCCAACCATCCATTTCCATTTATCTAAGCCGATAGAATAACTAAGCTTTTCAATGGATTTTCCACCCGATGGTTTATCCCATAAATAACGGGTATAGCCCCCACCAGTCTTAGCCTTTTCAATTAGCTCTCGAATTAGATATTTCCCGTTGTCATCTTGGAAGTCAAATAAGTTTTTCCCTTCTAATTGTGGTTTACGTGGATGAACAATATTTACACCACTGTAGTCATAAACAAAGTAGTAGCCGTCGGTACCAAATTCCATATTTTTAAGTATTTGATAAACTTCTTGCTGAGCGTATTTTTTATTACTGTATTTGCTTTCGTATGCACTTTTTATCGCGCTGTACGCTAAATCCATATAATTTTTTAACACTTCCTTTTTTGTGGCGATTAGCTGGTTTTCAAAGGATCGTGTTTGTGTACTGGCTAGTTTTTTTGTTTGGTATGCCGTACCCGCCGCGATTGCTGTAATCGCTAATATTAAAGGGATTAGCGTGAGAAGCGCTATTTTTATTTTGTAGGGGAGAGCGGAGAACATAGGTATTGTTAACCGATGTTGTTAATAGGCGGCCAAAGCACACCCCCCCACTTTTACATGATGATTACGAACAGTCGTAAAACATGATGTAAAAGTGGGGGGGTGTGCTTTGACGAGCTTAAGCAGAACCGATTTGAAAGCATGAAGAGTATTACGCACCAAGTTCACCTAAGGCTACTTTCTTCGACGTGGAAAAATCCGTTTTACCCGTACCTAATTTAGGTACAGCATCGACATTGATAAACTTGGCGGGAATCATTAGTGGATTCATTTCTGCCGCTATTAATGCCTTTTTAATTTCAGCGGCACTCATTTCATTAGCGATTAGCAAAGTGATTTTTTCACCCTTTTTGTCATCGGGAAGGTTGACGGCAATAAGATCTAATTCATCATCGCCCAACGTTTTGCGAATGGTTTCTTCAACAGCTGATAAGCTCACCATCTCACCACCAAGTTTGGCAAAGCGCGAGTAGCGATCGACAATCACGAGGAAGCCGTCAGCATCTAAGTGTCCTTTATCGCCACTGCGATACCAGCGTTGACCGTCAATTTCTTCAATGACTTCGGCTGTTTTAGTTTCATCGTTCAAGTAGCCTTTCATTACTTGTGGTCCGCCGATAAGAATCAAGCCGTCTTCACCTGTGGCTAATTCTTCTAGTGTAGCAGGGTCAACAATACGGAAGCTGGTGCCAGGTAATGGCATTCCAACGGTGCCGAAGCGATTCCCCAATTGTGGTTTCCAGTAATTAGTATCCAACTCATCAGGCACATTAACACTGGCAACGGGTGAGGTTTCAGTGGTGCCGTAACCTTCTAAAATTACTTTGTTGAATTTGGCACTAAAAGATTCTCGAATAGCAGGGTTAAGGCGCTCTGCACCTGCAATCACCATACGCAATGGTTTCAACATTAATGGGTGGACTTTCTTATTTATGGTGTACAAGCGTAAGAAAGTCGACGTGCCAAACAGCATCGTTGCCTGATTACGTGCAACGCCTTTTGCAATCGTTACTACATCGGTAGGGTCAGGGTGACAGACAATAGGGATACCTTCAGATAAGGGCATAAAGGTGGTGACCAATAAACCAAAGGCATGGAAGGTGGGTAGGGTAGACATCACCACATCATTCTCGCGTGTATTGAGCATATCCGCGACTTGGCGTGAATTGGTTGCCAGATTAAGGTGGCTCAGTTCTACGCCTTTTGGTGTGCCTTCACTGCCGCTTGAAAATAGAATGGCGGCGGTGTTTTGTAAATCAACACGTTTAATGTAAATCCATTCTAAGAGTTTAGTGGGTAGTAACATGACGGTAAGTAAGGTGCCGAGCATTTTTGCTTTTGATAGTTCTGCCTTAAAGTCTTCAAGATAAATAAGATTAGTTTCAGGCAGTATCTCTTTGATTTTTATGCCACGATCATCCAACTTTCGGATGAATTTCTTGGAGGTGTAAACGGTTTTTATCTTCGCACTCTTAACCGATCCCTGTATCGCTTCAGCGCTAGAGGTGAAGTTTAGGTTTACCACGGTTTTGCCTAATGTTAATACCGCCATATTGGTAATTGCGCCGCCAACACTGGCAGGGACGAGTAAGCCAATATTTTGTTCAGGACTTTTCTTTGCAATTAAACCAGAAAATGCAAATACGGCAGTGATGAATTTATGATGACTCAGTGGTTCACCAATAATATCCGTTGCAGCCATCTGAAAACTCATACGTTTAGCCGTTTTAAGCCATGAAACGGGGATTGGGTCTAAGGTTTTAGAGTAATCTTGCCAAGAGGTGAATGACAAATCAAACACCCGACGCTTGAGTTGATCAGGCGTTGTATCGGCAGACATAGGTTTTCCAAAGGCGACAATAATATCGCGCTTAAAACCAGACTGGCGCGCCTCTTTTAAGAAACCGCTGGAGCGTGAAAAGCGACTCCCCCAAAGACCGTGTAGGTAGAATGGAACAATTTTCGCATTTGTGCCTGCAATGGCT
Organism: uncultured Cocleimonas sp.; assembly: GCA_964403815.1. Lineage (GTDB taxonomy): Bacteria > Pseudomonadota > Gammaproteobacteria > Thiotrichales > Thiotrichaceae > Cocleimonas. The sequence continues at coordinate 6,150 of CAYOHT010000063.1, read as the reverse complement.
CTTTGATAGCCACGTTTAAATGTCGATAACTGTCCCGTACGGCTGATAGTCCCTTCGGGGAATAAACAAACGGCCTTACCTTCTTTGAGTAGTTCGTTGATGGTTTCAATAGAACCTGCCGCGCCTGCGCCACTCGCAATGGGAATCGCTCCAAATAATTTAAGAATACCTTTGAGATACCAACGTTCGTAATAACCGCGCTCTATGACAAAATTTAGCGGGCGCGGGCTAGCGATTTGAACCAATGCCCAATCGACCCAACTGATGTGATTTCCTAGAAGCAACACGCCGCCAGAATGAGGTAGGTCTTCAAAGCCCAATACTTTCATGCGGTAACGCGCTGAGAATATACGCGCAATAATAAAGCGCAGCAATGATTCTGGGATTTTTAGTATGGTGTAGATACTGCCGATCAATGCGACAACAAATAAGCCCCATAAAATCACTGTGCTGCTAACTTTTGCATAGGCCAGCATACTGGTCGCTATTAAGAACAACAGCATCACACTAAACTGAATGAGATTATTAGAAGCAAGAACACGCCCTAACTGATTGTTTCTAGTATGATATTGCATTAAGGCATTGAGCGGAACAACAAAGAAGCCACCCATGATACCGAGGAATAAAAAGTTAAGTGCTTGCATCACGGATGAATCAAAAACGCGTAATAAGACCAATGCTATGGTAACGCCGACAGCACCAATAGGGACTAAGCCCGTTTCAATATGATTGCGTGACACACGGCCCGCTGTGATTGAGCCTATCATAACGCCCAGCCCAGCAAACGCCATCAAGCCTTGCACAACGGCGGTATTGGTTATACCTAATATTTCTTTAGCGTAGGCTGGATAGGATGCGAGTAATACTTGCGAAATTGCCCAAAAAACAGCCAGTCCAAGAATGGATAACCAAATATAAGGGTGACGCTTTACCAAGCGAATATTGCGTGCCTGTGTTCTGCCGTGTAAATAATCATCCCAACGGAAGTGCATTTTTTCTTTGGTTTTCGTCGTTTGGGGTAAACGATAAGCCATGAATAATTCAAAAATTGAGAGCACGATTAAAACCCAACCTAGCGGTGCGATCATCTGTATTAAAGAATCTTTATCTGTAATTTCAAAGCCTTTGATGATTTTTTCAAAGAATAGTGAGAAGAAAAAAGTACCTAATAAAATACCCGTGGTGGTAACCGCTTGTAACAATCCATTGGCTTGAGTTAAACGACGATCACCCACCAGCTCTTTTACATAGCCGTATTTGGCGGGTGAATAAAAGGCGCTTTGTAATGCGAGTAAGAACGTCATACCAAAGGCAACCCAGAACCAACCTTGATAATAACTAAAGGTGATTAAGATGGTGACACCCACAGCAACCCATGCACTAATCCGCATGATTTTACTTTTAGGGTATTTGTCGGAGATGTAACCTGTGGGTGTAAATAGAAGAATAAAAGGTAGTAATATCAAGCCATTAACAATTGAACTTAATACAATTAATTCTGAGCCATCGTAGTTTTTAAAGATGGTGTTTTGGATAATGATTTTATGACCAAGGTCAACAAAGGCATTGAGAAAGGCGACAGTTAAAAAGGTAAATAGCCCTGTTACTTTTAGTGCATTCTTCATGTATTTTTTCCTTGGTTATTGTTCAGCTTTAATAGTTTAGCATGAGAAAGCCAAAGATCACGGAGGATATGAAAAGTAGTATTATGTAAGACTTTAGGGTGATAAACCTAATCATTTAATTTATCTTGAGTTATATTTTGTCTTGGTTATTTTTTGTTCAGCTTCAGTTTAGGCTAGCTGATGTAAAGTTGGCAAAATACGACTGTACAGCTAACGGCAGTACTAATTAGACATTGTTAACTACAGATATAACAATATACATAAATTAAGAATACAGGGGATAGTTTTATGGGAGATTTTATAGGCGCAATGGGGATGATGAGCATTCCTTTGATTGTTTGTTCATTTGTAGCAATAGCTGCCATAGTGAGTTTATTTTTGACCTTAAAAAAGGATAAAGTCATTCCCGAAGGTATTGCAGAAACAGCACAAAAGCTTGCCAGATCAGGAAAAACCACACGCGCACATATTGAGAAAATTCGTGAAGGTTCGATGCTTGGCCGTGTATTAGCAACAGGTCTTGAAAGCATGAACCAACCACGTCATGTAATGAAAGAGAATATAGAAGAGTCAGGACGACACGTGGCTCATTTGATGGACCGTTTCATGATTACTTTAGGAACGATAGCAACGATTGCTCCGTTATTAGGTTTGCTTGGAACGGTCGTTGGCATGATTGAAGTCTTCGGCGTTATTACTGATCAAGGTGTGGGAAATGCGAGAGAGTTAGCTCCAGGAATAAAAACAGCACTTTATACCACAGCAGTCGGTATCGTTATCGCGGTTATCGCATTGGTTTTTCATCGCTATTTTCGTGGAAAGATAACCAACTACGCGATTGAGATGGAAAAAGCGGCTATCAAGCTATTAAGTGCAGCACCAGCGCCTAAGCCTGCAGCACGTCGCCCAGCTTCTTCGGCAGCAGCAAAGAAAAGAGAACCACTACAAACAGCAGGGCAGGTGGCTTAAGATGAACTTTCGTAAAGGACTAACGGATGAAGTTGAGCTAAACCTCACACCGCTGATTGATGTGGTATTTTTGTTGTTGATCTTCTTCATGGTGACAACGACGTTTGACCATGATGCTAAAATTAAAATCAACTTACCAACAACAACAAATGCGTCGAATGAAGCAGATAGCAATAAGCTTGAATTGCTGATTGATAATAAAGGTAATTACTTTGTAGATGGCAGAGAAGTATTAAACAACCAGCCAGAAACATTATTTAGAGCTATGAGTCAAGCATTGGATGAGCGTGGTAAAAATCCACCTTTGGTTATCAGCGCGGACTCTAATTCAAACTACCAATCAGTTGTAACGGCGATGGATATTGCTGGTCGTTTGGGTTTAACGAATTTTTCTATGGCGACATCGCAGTCTAAGAAATAAAGAATAGAGATATAAGACAAAGCACACCCCCCCACTTTTACATGATAGATCCATGATCTTTTGGTTATATTTGAAACATCATGTAGCTCTGCATAAATTTTAGCAGTCGTTAAAAAGGCTAACGAGCTATCATTCAAAAGTAGGGGGGTGTGCTTTAAAATATACTAAATAAACCATAAGCAAGCCCTAGAAATACATTTTAGGGCTTTTTTTATGATAAAATTCATTCACGTATTTTGAATACCTGAGGTTTCTGTTTGTCCACACCGCCTTCACCATCACAAGCTGATGGTCTCACCATTTATAAACGTTTAGCTTCCTATGCCCTAAAGCATTGGCGCTATTTGGTGCTTGCATTTATCGGCTTGGTTATTTCAGGTTTAACCGTGCCTTTGTTTGCTTTGTATATGCAACCATTGCTGGATGGTACGTTTATGGATAAAGACCCAGAAATTATTCGCTGGGCGCCGATTGCACTTTTGGTGATATTTCTATTGCGTGGTATTGCTAGCTTTATGTCGAGCTATTCTATGGAGTGGATAGGCCGCTCAGTCGTCAAAGAAATCCGTAGTGAACTGTTTGCTCGCTTGATGCGTTTGCCTGTCAGCTATTACGATAAAACCAATTCAGGTCAATTAGTTACACGCCTTATCTACCATGTTGAACAAGTTTCAATCGCCGCAACCAAAGGTCTGACTATTCTTATTCAAGATAGCGTTGTAGTGATTGGTTCGCTGGGCGTAATGTTTTATTACAGTTGGGAATTAGCACTGATTGTCTTGGTGACAGGCCCAATAATTGCAGGTTTGATTGCTTATATTTCTAAGCGTTTTCGTACACTCAGCAAACAGATTCAAGAGCAGGTGGGTGAAGTTACTCAAATCAGCAATGAAGCCATTATGGCAACACGCGAGATTCGTATTTTTGATGGTATTGAATACGAGTCAAAACGCTTTGAAGATGTGAATAATAAAAATCACAAATCATATATGAAGCGTATTGTGACCGAGCGCTTAAGTATGCCTATTGTACAGTTTATTATGGCGATTGCCTTGGCGGTGGTGGTGTATTCTTCCACCCAAGGAGAGCTACTTGAAAGCTTTACGCCAGGGCGCTTTATGGCATTTATGACGGCGATGATAGCCTTGCTTGACCCTGTAAAACGACTAACAGGCGTGAATGCAATTTTACAAGGTGGTATCGCTGCAGGTGAGAGTATTTTCTCATTATTGGATGAAGCGCCAGAGAAAGATCAAGGCACTAAAACATTCAAACAAGCTAAAGGTGACTTTGAGTTTAAGGATGTGGAATTTCGTTATAATGTAGATTCCGAAGCCGTTCTCAAAGGCATTAACTTTAGCGTAAAAGCCGGCGAAAAAATTGCCTTGGTTGGTCAATCAGGCAGCGGTAAAACAACGTTGGTGAATTTACTCCCTCGTTTTTATGATGACTGGCAAGGAGAGATCACCTTAGATGGTCACCCGCTTCAAAGCATTAAACTTATAAACCTACGTGAGCAATTTGCCTATGTTGGGCAAGATGTCACGTTGTTTAATGACACGATTCGTAACAACATCGCTTACGGAAATATGCGCGATGCAAGTGATGATGACGTAACCAAAGCGGCAGAAGCGGCTTTTGCGCTTGAATTTATCAAAAAACTCCCGCAAGGTTTAGATACTCAAGTAGGGGAAAACGGTACATTACTCTCTGGCGGACAAAAACAACGTGTTGCCATCGCGCGCGCGATTTTATCTAATGCGCCGATTTTGATTTTGGATGAGGCCACTTCGGCGTTGGATACAAAATCTGAAAGGCATATCCAAAGCGCACTCGAAACACTGTTAGAGAACCGTACCACGTTTATGATTGCACACCGTTTATCCACTATTGAAAGTGCCGATAAAATATTGATGATGGATGCGGGTAAAATTATTGAATCAGGCACACATAAAGAGTTGTTGTCACTTAAGGGCGCGTATTCAAAGCTTTATAATTTGCAGTTTAAAGACCGTTAAAAATAGTGAATTATAAGAATAACGATAGCCATAAAAACACCTCCAAGCTACAGCAATGGCTAGAAAATATTTGGTACAACAATGGCAATGGGCGTTTTTTACTAATGCCATTCACGGCTTTATATTACGCGGTAAATAGTTTTCAGCGTTTTAAATACAAAAATAATAAGACTCAGCTTCCATGCCCAGTGATTGTTGTCGGTAATATAACGGTGGGTGGTACAGGCAAAACGCCGCTGACAATCCACATCGTTAAATTACTCCAAAAAGCAGGGTACAAGCCCGCCATCATTACGCGTGGCTACGGTGGCAAAGCGACAACGTGGCCACAATCAGTAAGTGCAGAATCAAACCCTCAGCTAGTGGGTGATGAGGCCGTACTTATGGCAAATCAAACACAAGTTCCCGTCTACGCGGGGGCGGATCGACTGCAGTCTATTGAGCAACTCACACAAAACCATGATTGTGATGTGATTGTTTCTGACGATGGAATGCAACATTACAAACTGCCGAGAGATATTCAAATAGCCGTGATAGATGGCGAGCGACAACTTGGCAACGGCTATTGCCTACCCGCAGGGCCTTTGCGTGAAAAGAAAGAAAGGTTAGAAGCTTGTGACTTGATTGTAGTTAATGGGAAGAGTGATCATGAAAGTTGGCATTCAATGCAATTTGAAGGCGACGTGCTAGTTAATTTATTAACTGGAAAACAAAAACCACTCAGCCAGTTTGCAGGACAAACATGCCATGCACTAACAGGCATTGGCAACCCGCAACGGTTTTTCTCAACGCTAGAAAAACAAGGGCTTGAGCTAATCACTCACAGCTTTCCTGATCATTATGGTTTTATAAAAAGTGATTTGGACTTTAGTAATGGTGCTGACACGATTTTAATGACTGAAAAAGACGCTGTTAAATGCAAAGCTTTTGCGACACAAAACCATTGGTACTTGCCTGTGGTTGCGAAGCTTGATGAATCTTTTAATAAGCAGCTATTGGCACTGTTAAAAGGTGTAAAAGCACACCCCCCCACTTTTACATGATGTTTTATGTACTTGTGTAAAAACATCATGTAAAAGTAGGGGGGTGTGCTTTATACTTATACTCTTGGGTTTAT